>DATLGR010000483.1:0-13332 GCA_035540415.1 Burkholderiales bacterium
GCCGAAAGCCACCGCATCGTCGGGGGCGGTATCGTGGGCACCGGCGCCGGCGACCTCATCGGCGAAATCGCCCTGGCGATCGAGATGGGCGCCGACGCCACCGACATCGGCAAGACCATTCACCCGCATCCCACCCTGTCCGAGTCGATCGGCATGGCCGCCGAGGCCTTCGAGGGCGTGTGCACCGACCTGCCGCCGCAGCGCAGGCGATGAGCCAGGACGAGCTCAAGCGCCGCGTCGCTGCCGAAGCGCTCAAGCACGTGGTCGAGGACCGCGTGGTGGGGGTGGGCTCGGGCTCGACGGTGAACTTCTTCATCGACGCGCTGGCCGGGATCAAGGGGCGCATCGAGGGCGCCGTGGCGGCCTCGGAAGCGAGCGCCCAGCGGCTCAAGCAGCACGGCATCCGCGTGCTCGACCTGAACGCCGTGCGCGAGCTGCCCGTGTACGTCGACGGCGCAGACGAGGTGACCGAGCACCTGCAGATGATCAAAGGCGGCGGCGGTGCCCTCACCCGCGAGAAGATCGTCGCGGCGGTGGCCGACCGGTTCGTTTGCATCTGCGACGCGTCCAAGCTCGTACCCGTGCTGGGCAAATTTCCTTTGCCGCTGGAGGTGATCCCGCTCGCGCGAAGCTACGTCGGCCGCGAGCTGGTGAAGCTCGGCGGGCACCCTGAGCTGCGCCAGGGCTTCACCACCGACAACGGCAATCTCATCATCGACTGTCGCGGCCTCACCTTGCTCGATCCTGCCCGCCTGGAGGCGGAGCTCAATAATCTCGCGGGGGTCGTCGCCAACGGCATCTTTGCCCGGCGCCCCGCGGACGTCCTGCTGCTCGCCGAGCCCGCGGGCGTGCGCAACCTTTCCAGAAGGGCGTAACATCCCAGTCACATCAGGCTGATAGGCTGGGATCATGGCCGAACACACCTCCAAGCAGTTCGACGCCGAGCTCGAGCGCGTGCGCTCACGCGTCCTGCAGATGGGCGGGCTCGTCGAGGAGCAGATCACGCGCGCCATGGAAAGCCTGATCGCCGGCGACATGGAGCTCATCGACCAGGTCATCGCCGACGACCACCGGGTGAACGCCATCGAGGTGGAGCTCGACGAAGCCTGCAGCCACATCATCGCGCGCCGCCAGCCCGCTGCCGGCGACCTGCGGCTGCTCGTGGCGGTGATCAAGACCATTACCGATCTCGAGCGCATCGGCGACGAGGCGCAGAAGATCGCACGCATGGCGAAGCTCATCCACACCGCCGGCCGGGAGCACATGCCGCGGCTGGACCTGTCCCACGTCGCCGACCGCGCCACCGCCATGCTGCGGCGCTCGCTCGATGCGTTCGCGCGCCTGGACGTCTCCGAGGCGATGCGCGTGGTGAAGCAGGATCAGGCCGTCGACGACGAGTTCCGCGCCATCATGCGCCAGCTCATCACCTTCATGATGGAGGATCCGCGGACCATCACCCGCTCGCTCGAGATCCTGTTCATCGCCAAGGCCGTGGAGCGCATCGGCGACCACGCGAAGAACATGGCCGAGTACGTCGTCTACATGGTCAAGGGCCGCGACGTGCGGCACATCGCCATCGAGGACGTCGAGAAGGAGCTGCTGGAGAAGTAGGCGGGCGGCCGCCTGTTCAAGTAGGCGGGGGCCCCTATTCCTTGGGCGGCACGTATCCCGAGGCAACGTCGGCGCCTTCGCCGAAAAAGTGCCGCTCGGTCTGCTCCATCAGGTACTTGCGCGCGCGAGGATCGGCGAGGTTGAGGCGGTTCTCGTTCACCAGCATCGTCTGCTGGCGCAGCCATTGCTGCCACGCTTCCTTGGAGACGTTCTCCCAGATCCGCTTGCCAAGCGCGCCGGGGTAGGGGGGGAAGTCCAGACCCTCGGCCTCCCGGCCGAGCTTCACGCATTTCACCGTCCGTGCCATGCCTGAATTATAGGCGCTTGACGAATACCTTCGAGCCGCGCCGCCAGTTGTACAGCGCCTGGCGCCGCGCGGGGAGGGCGCCGACGTCGGCGGCGCGGAATCCCTGCTCGAGGAACCAGTGCGCCGCGTGCGTGGTCAGCGCGAACAGGCGCCGCAGGCGCAGGCCTTTGGCGCGCTCTTCGCAGGCCCGCAGCAGGTCCTCGCCGTAGCCGGCGTCGCGGTAGCCCTCGCCCACCGCGAGGCAGGCGAACTCGGCCGACTTTTCCTCCGGAAAGGGGTAGAGCGCGGCGCAGCCCACGATGACCCCGTCGTGCTCGACCACCAGGAAGTTGCCGATCTCCGCCTCGAGCAGCTCGCGGCTTCGCTTGACCAGCGTGCCCTCGGCCTCCAGGGGCTCGATCAGGGCGATCATGCCCTGCACGTCCTCGATGCGCGCCGGACGCAGCTTCTCGACGCCGGAGGCGGTGATCATCGTGCCCACGCCGGTGTGGGTGAACAGCTCCAGCAGCAGGGAGCCCGACGCGCGCCGCGTGACGATGTGGGCGCGGGCCACGCCGCCGCCGATCGCGCGCAGCGCATGCTCGATCGCCCGCGAGGTCGCCGTCGTGAGGGCCTCCTTCCTGAGCAATGCCTGCGCTTCCTGCACCGTGAGCTCGGCGATCACCTCCCCCTTGCGGTCGGCCGGCAGGCGATCGGTGTACATGAGGAGCTTGTCGGCGCGCAGGGCCACGGCGACGCCTTCGGCGACATCCTCCCACGCCAGGTTGAACACTTCCCCGGTCGGCGAATACCCGAGCGGCGGCACCAGCACCACCTCGCCTGCATCCAGGCGCCGGGTGATGCCCACGCCGTCGACCTTGCGCACGGCTCCGGTGAACTCGAAATCGGTCCCCTTGCGAACGCCGATCGGGCGCGCGGTGAGGTAGTTGCCGGAGGCCACGCGGATTTGCGCCCCGGCCATGGGGGAGTTGGGCAAGCCCTGCGAGAGCAGCGCCTCGATCTCCACGCGCAGCACCCCCGCGGCCTCCTTCACCGCCTGCAGCGCCCGCACGTCGGTGATGCGCAGGCCTTGCGCGTAGCGCGAGCGCAGTCCGCGCGCCTTGAGCTCGGCCTCGATCTGAGGCCGGGCGCCGTGCACCAGGACGAGCCGGATGCCGAGCGCCGCCAGCAGGTTGATGTCATGCACGAAGCTGGCGAAGCGTGCGCGCTCGGCGAACATCTCGCCGCCGAACGACACCACGAAGGTGCGACCGCGGAAGGCGTGCAGGTAAGGCGCGACCTGGCGGAACCAGCGCACGAAACTGTCGGGGTTTTGCACCGTGGCCATGTATTTTTTGCCCATTGTACGGGCTAAACCTCGGGCGCTATGCTCAAGGCCGGAGGCCGCCATGATCCCCGCCATGAAACGACTGCGCTTCGTACTCCTCCTGCCGCTTGCCGGGTTGGCCGCCGCGGCTCCCGCCGCTCCGGAAGACGAAGCCTTCGGCCATGCGCTGACGCTGGTGCAGGTCCTGGTGCGCATTGCCGCGCACGCCGAGGATCCGCAGCGCGCTTTCGACGCGGTCCTTGCCGGGCGCGACGCAGAAGCCAACCGTGCCGCCGCCGGCCTGCTCGAGCAGGCCACGGCCGACCTGCCTCCGGAGCAGCGCTCGCGCGTCGCCTCCATCGGCCACGATCTTCTCGCCCTGACCCGCAAAGCGGCGCCGGCCAGCGTCGAGCGCAGCCTGCAGGCGCGCAAGGACCTGACGGCCATGGGCCTGCGCTACTACGATTCCCAGCAGTTCCTCGACGCGGTCGGCCGCGATGACCGCCTGGCGGTCGAGCTTTTCCTGCAGGGCGGCGGCGTGGATCCGCAAGCAAAGGACGCGCAGGGCCGCAGCGCCTTCGACATCGCCCGGGGCCGCGGCCATACGGCGATGGTCGAGCTGCTCGCTAGAAGTCGCCCCGCAGCACGTTGAGGGCCGCCAGCGCGGCGAGCGCCGCGGTCTCGGTGCGCAACACGCGCGGCCCGAGGCTCGTCTTCACGAATCCGGCGAGCTCCAGCGCCGTGCGCTCCTCGGGCGAGAAGCCCGCCTCGGGACCCGCCGCGATGGTCGCCGCGCCCGAGGGCGCAAGCGTCCGGAGGGATCGGCCTTCGGCCGAAAGCAGCAGTCGGGGCGCCCCGCCGGGACTTCGCAGGTAAGCGGCAAGGTCCTGGATCGGCTGCACCGGGGGAATGCGGTTGCGGCCGCACTGCTCGCAGGCCGAGGCTGCCACCCGCCGCCAGTGCTCCAGGCGCAATTGCGCGCGCTCGCCGGCGAGCCGCACCACGCCCTTGCGCGTCAGGACGGGCTGGATCGCCGCCACGCCGAGCTCCACCGCCTTCTGGATCGTGTAATCCATGCGCTCGCCGCTGGAGACGCCCTGCACCAGCGTGACGGCGAGCGGGGACTCGCGCTCCACCGCGCTGAAGGTGCGCACCGAGGCGCGGTTGCGGCCGATGAGCTCCGCTTCCCACTCGCCGCCGCGGCCATCGAACAGCGTGATCAGCTCGCCCGGGCGAAGGCGCAGCACGCGCGCGTGGTGGCGGGCGGCGTCCGGCAAGCCAATCTCGAGACCGGCCGCCAGCGGCTGCTCGACGTAGACCCGCGGCCTCATGTGCCGCCGCGACGCAGCGCGCGCCACAGGAGGCGCAGCACCAGGGCCGCACCCACGACGAAGGCGGCGAGCAGCATGAAGAACACGAGCGGATGGGCGATGGCGAGCCACAGCCCCACCGGCACCATCGCGTCCTCGGCGAGCGATGCCGTCCAGTTGCTGACCGGTTCGGGGGAAGCGTTGATCGCGGCGCGCGTTCCCGCCTTGGCGAAGTGCACGCCCGCGCTGAGGGTTCCCCCGAGGATGGCCGCGGCGAGCGCCACGGCGGCGCCGGAGTCGCCGAACACCGCCGCCGCGAGCGCCGCCCCCGCGGGGATGCGGATGAAGCTGTGCACCGCGTCCCACACGCTGTCCAGCCAGGGGAGCTTGTCGGCAAAGAACTCCACCGCGGTCATCAGGCCGCTCGCCCCGAGCACCAGCGGATGCTCGAGGAGCCGCAGGTGGCCGGGAAGCTCCAGCCAGCCGAGCGCCCCGGCCAGTCCGACGGCGAAGATGACCGCGTAGGCGCGCAGCCCGCTGCCCCAGGCGAGCGCCGCGGCGATCGCGATGTCCGGCAGGTGGCGTTCCAGCTCCACTACATGGGGGCCGCGCGGGCGTCCATCAGTGGTTGTCGCGCGGGACGAAGGCGCCGCTCCCGCCGACCAGGAAGTCGAGATCGGCCCCCTGGTGCGCCTGCAGCACATGATCGAAGTAGAGCTTCCAGTACCCGCGCTCCAGCGGCGGCTTGGGTGCCTGCCAGCTCGCCTTTCTCTTGCGCAGGACGTCCTCGGCCACCAGGAGCTCCAGGCGCCGCCGTTCGACGTCCAGCTCGATCTCGTCGCCGTTTTCCACCAGCGCGAGCAGGCCGCCGCAGGCGGCCTCGGGCGCGATGTGCAGCACCACCGTGCCGTAAGCCGTGCCGCTCATGCGCGCATCGGAAATGCGCACCATGTCCGTGACGCCCTTTTTCAGGAGCTTGGGCGGCAGGGGCATGTTACCCACCTCGGCCATGCCGGGATAGCCCTTGGGGCCGCAGTACTTGAGCACCATGACCGAGCGCTCATCGATGTCGAGCCGTGGATCGTCGATGCGGCGGTGGAAATCCTCGATCGATTCGAACACCACCGCGCGGCCGCGGTGGCGCATCAGCGCGGGCGTGGCGGCCGAGGGCTTGATGACCGCCCCGTCCGGGCACAGGTTGCCGCGCAGCACCGTGATGCCGGCATGCTCCTTGAAGGGCTTGCCGAAGGGGTGGATGACGTTCTCGTTGTGGCAGCGCGCCTCGCGCACGTTGTCCCAGAGCGTGCGCCCGTTGACGGTGAGCGCGTCGCGGTGGAGCAGGCCGTTCTCGCCCAGCGCGCGCAGCACGGCCGGCAGGCCTCCCGCGTAATAGAAGTCCTCCATCAGGTACTGTCCCGAGGGCATGAGGTTGACGAGGCAGTGCACGTCGCGCCCGACCCGGTCCCAGTCCTCGAGCGTGAGCTCCACGCCGATGCGCCGCGCGATGGCGATGAGGTGGATCACCGCATTGGTCGAGCCGCCGATCGCGGCGCAGGCCCGGATGGCGTTCTCGAAGGCCGCCCGGGTGAGGACTTTCGACAGGCGCAGGTCCTCCTTCACCATCTCGACGATGCGCCGGCCCGCCATCCGGGCAAGCACGTTGCGCCGTGCGTCCACCGCCGGGATCGCGGCATTGCCCGGCAGGCCGGCACCGAGCGACTCGACCATCGAGGCCATGGTCGAGGCGGTGCCCATTGTCATGCAGTGCCCGTGCGAGCGGTGCATGCACGACTCGGCCTCGTGGAACTCGTCGAGCGTGATCTTGCCGGCGCGCAGGTCCTCCGACATGGACCACACGTTGGTGCCTGAGCCGATGTCCATGCCGCGGTACTTGCCCGAGAGCATGGGCCCGCCCGACACGGCGAGGGCCGGCAGGTCCACGCTTGCCGCCCCCATCAGGAGCGCCGGAGTCGTCTTGTCGCAGCCCACCAGCAACACCACGCCGTCGAGCGGATTGGCGCGAATGGACTCCTCGACGTCCATGCTGGCGAGGTTGCGATAGAGCATGGCCGTGGGCCGCAGCAGCGTCTCGCCCAGCGACATCACCGGGAATTCCAGCGGAAAGCCGCCCGCTTCCAGCACGCCGGCCTTGACGTGCTCGGCGAGAGCGCGGAAGTGGGTGTTGCACGGCGTGAGCTCGCTGTAGGTGTTGCAGATGCCGATGACTGGGCGGCCGTCGAACTGGTCTTGCGGCACGCCGCGGTTCTTCACCCAGCTGCGGTAGATGAAGCCGTAGATGTCCTGCCGCCCGAACCACTGGATCGATCGCTTCTTCGCCATCAGAAGGTGGCCCGGCCGCCGGAAATGTCGAACACCGCCCCGGTGGAGAAGGAGCACTCCTCGCTGGCGAGCCAGCAGGCAAGCGCCGCGATCTCCTCGACGTTCACGAAGCGGTTCATGGGAATCTTCGACAGCATGTACTGGATGTGCGCCTCGGTCATCTGCTCGAAAATGGCCGTCTTCGCCGCCGCCGGCGTCACGCAGTTGACCAGCACCCCGGTCTGGGCGAGCTCCTTGCCGAGCGACTTGGTGAGCGCGATCACGCCCGCCTTGGAGACCGAGTACGCCGCGGCGTTGGGATTGCCTTCCTTGCCGGCCACCGAGGCGATGTTGACGATGCGCCCATAGCCTGCCGCCACCATGTGCGGAACCACGGCGCGGGTGCACAGGAACGCGCCGGTGAGGTTCACGCGCAGCACGCGCTCCCATTCGTCGAGCGGATAGTCCGCCACCGGGGCGTTGCGTCCGGCGATGCCCGCATTGTTGACCAGCACGTCGATGCGCCCGAGCTCGCGCAGCGCCTCGCGCGTTGCCGCCGCCACCGATTCGGGCTGCGACACGTCCACGCGCGGCGCGCCGTCCAGGTCCCAGATCTGCACCCGGGCGCCGCTCGCGCGCAGCCGCTCCACGATCGCGGCGCCGATGCCCTGCGCCCCGCCCGTCACCACCGCGCTGCGGCCGGCGAAATCGAGCTGGTTCATGAAGGGGCGAAGTATAATCGCTGCCCTCATGGCAGGGCGTCTGCAGGGAAAGACCGCGTTCATCACGGCGGCCGCGCAAGGCATGGGCCGCGGCGCGGCGCTCGCGTTCGCGCGCGAAGGCGCGCGCGTCTGGGCGAGCGACGCCAACGCGGCCGCGCTCGCCGACCTCGAGGGCCGCGACGGCATCCGCACCCGCGTGCTCGACGTCACCGACGAGCAGGCGCTCGAGCGGGTGGCGCGCGAGGTGGGCGACATCGACGTGCTGTTCAACTGCGCCGGCATCGTGCAGAGCGGCACGATCCTGGAGGCGACGCCCGAGGACTGGGACCGCGGCTTCGCGGTCAACGCGCGCTCCATGTTCCTCGTCACGCGCGCCTTCCTGCCGGGCATGCTGCGCAAGGGCGGCGGATCGATCATCAACATGGCCTCGGTGGCCTCATCCATCCGCGGCCTGCCCAACCGCTTCATCTACGGCGCGAGCAAGGCGGCCGTGATCGGCCTCACCAAGGCGATCGCGGCCGATTTCGTGCGCCAGGGGGTGCGCTGCAACGCGGTCTGCCCCGGCACGGTCGACACGCCGTCGCTGCAGCAACGGATTAACGCCCACGCCGACCCGGTGCAGGCGCGCAAGGACTTCATCGCGCGCCAGCCCATGGGACGCCTGGGCACGGTGGACGACATGGTGGGCCTGCTGGTGTTCCTCGCCTCCGACGAGTCCCAGTTCGCCACCGGCAACGCTTACTCGATCGATGGGGGAATGACGATATGAAGCTGTGTCGGTACGGAAAGGCCGGCTACGAGAAGCCGGGCGTGATCGACGGGGAGGGGCGGCTGCGGGACCTCTCGAAAGTGGTCGAGAACATCGGCCCGAACGAGCTCTCGCCGCGCCAGCTGAAGACGCTGTCGAAGCTCAAGCCCGAGACGCTGCCGCTCGTGAACAGCGCGCCCCGCCTGGGCGTGCCTTACGTCGGCATCGGCAAGTTCATCGCCATCGGCCTGAACTACTCCGACCACGCCAAGGAGGCCGGCCTGCCCATTCCGTCCGAGCCGATCGTCTTCATGAAGGCGACCACCTGCATCAACGGGCCCAACGACGACGTGGTGCAGCCCAAGAACTCGACCAAGCTCGACTGGGAAATCGAGCTCGGCGTCGTCATCGGCACCCTGGCGCGCTACGTGAGCGAGGCCGAGGCGCTCAACCATGTCGCCGGCTACTGCATCGTGAACGACGTGTCCGAGCGCGCCTTCCAGATGGCCACCACGCAGTGGGACAAAGGCAAGGGCTTCGACACCGCCGGGCCGATCGGGCCGTGGCTCGTCACCACCGACGAAATCACCGATCCGCAGTCGCTCGACATGGCGCTCGAGGTCAACGGCCGGCGCATGCAGAGCGGAAATACGCGCACCATGATCTTCAGCGTGGCGCAGATCGTCTCGCACGTCAGCCACTACATGACCCTGCTGCCCGGGGACATCATCGCCACCGGGACGCCGCCCGGCGTGGGCCTGGGCGTCAAGCCCACGCCCGTGTTCCTGAAGCCCGGTGACGTCATGACGCTCAGCATCCAGGGCCTGGGCGAGCAGCGCCAGAAGGTGGTCGCCTACCCCGGTTAAGGGGTACTCTGCGCCTCATGAACCAGCGGGCGGAGTTCGCGGCGGGGCTGGAGGCGTCGGCCTTCTGGATGCCGTTCACGGCGAACCGGCAGTTCAAGAAGGCGCCGCGGCTGCTCGCCCGTGCCGAGGGCATGCACTACTGGACGCCCGAGGGGCGCCAGGTGCTCGACGGGACGGCCGGCCTGTGGTGCGTCAACGCGGGACATTGCCGCCCCAGGATCGTCGCGGCGGTCCAGCGGCAGGTCGCCGAGATGGATTTCGCGCCGACCTTCCAGATGGGCCACCCGATCGCCTTCGAGTTCGCCGAGCGTCTGGCGAGGGTGGCGCCACCCGGCTTCGGCCGGGTGTTCTTCACCAACTCGGGCTCCGAGTCGGCCGACACCGCGCTCAAGATCGCGCTCGCCTACCACCGCGCGCGCGGCGAAGGCGGCCGCATCCGCCTGATCGGCCGCGAGCGCGGCTACCACGGCGTGAACTTCGGCGGGATGGCGGTGGGCGGGCTGCCCGCGAACCGCAAGATGTTCGGCCCGGGGGTCGCGGCGGTGGACCACATCCGCCACACCCACGACCCGGCGCGCAACGCGTTCTCGCGCGGGCAGCCGGCGCATGGCGCGGAGCTCGCCGACGACCTCGAGCGCCTGTGCGCCCTGCACGATGCCTCGACCATCGCCGCGGTCATCGTCGAGCCCGTGGCGGGCTCGGCGGGCGGGCTGGTGCCGCCCAAGGGCTACCTCGAGCGGCTGCGCGACATTTGCACGCGCCACGGCATCCTGCTCATCTTCGACGAGGTGATCACGGGCTTCGGCCGACTCGGCCAGCCCTTCGCCTCGCAGCGCTTCGGCGTCCAGCCGGATCTGTTCACGACTGCCAAGGGGCTCACCAACGGCACGGTGCCGATGGGCGCCGTATTCGTGCGGGATTCGGTCTACGAGGCGTTCATGGCCGGCGCCGACGGCATCGAGCTCTTCCACGGCTACACCTACTCCGGCCATCCGCTCGCCTGCGCCGCGGGCATCGGCACGCTCGACACCTACGAGGAGGAAGGCCTGCTCACCCGCGCCGGGACTTTGGAGGCGCGCTGGGAGGCCGGCGCCCATGCGCTCAAGGGTGCGCCGCACGTCGTCGACATCCGCAACTGCGGCCTCATCGCCGCCATCGAGCTCGAGCCGCGTCCCGGCGCGCCCGGGCGGCGCGCCTACGAGGCGTTCCTGAAGGCCTTCGAGGCGGGCGTGCTGATCCGCGTGACCGGCGACATCATCGCCCTGTCCCCGCCGCTGATCATCGAGCCGGCGCAGATCGACCGGATCTTCGACACCGTCCGCGGCGCCCTCAGCTCCGTTTCCTGACGAGTTCCTCCGCGGCGGCTCGCAGCGGAGGAAGGTCTCGCTCGACCACTGCCCAGACGAGCGCCTTGTCGAGCAATGCGTATCGGTGCGCGAGCCGATCGCGCATGCCGGCGATGCTGCGCCACGCGATGGCAGGCTGCAGGCGCGGCAGATCCATGCCCGCCTCTTGCGCGTCCTTCACCGCCTGACCGATCTGGATGAGTCGCGCACACACCGCGTCGCGCAGCATCGCATCGCGGTCGAACGGCGCCTTCCCTCCCGCGGTGTACCGCTCGATCGCGGCGATGGCATCCAGCAGGTCGCGCAGATGGTCGGCCGCCGAGCGCGTCACGTCACACGATCCGAATAGCTTCCTTGCGTGCGCGCTGCCGGACGCGGGCCTTCAAGCCGGCCGCCGTGAAGGCGTCCACCCTGCGGCCGAGAAGGGCCTCCAGGTCGTAGCCGAAGCCGATCAGGTCGAGCAAGCTGCGCCCGGGCTCCAGTTCCACGAGAAAGTCCAGGTCACTCGCCTCGGTCTCCTCGGCCCGCGCGGCCGAGCCGAACAATTGGACCGACGTCGCGCCATGCGCTCTGGCCAGCGTGCGGATCAGATCCGCCTGTGCCAGGACCAGGTCCCGGGCCCGCCGGGGCCCCCACTTCGTAGTCGTCCGTAGCCCAGCCGCGCGCCTGCGCGCCCGATAGCGGCGCATCCGCTCGGCCGCGGAGAGAGCCTTTCCTGTAGACGGACGCGGCATGCGGCGATGATCGTAACCGTTACGATAACCGAGGGCAACCGGGAGACGGGGACGGAGCCCGGGCTCCGTCCCCGGGGTTACTTGGCGGCGGCCCGGACGACGCCGAGGCGCCGGCCGCGCGCCGGCTGCTTCAGGCGCGCCGGGATGACCAACTCCCGCACGTAGTTCGGCAGGGCGAACACGCCCTCGTGGGTCTCGCCGTTGTAGTAGCGCAGCTCCTGGAGCTTGCGCTGCTCGATGCGCCGGTCGATCTCGTCGGCGGTGAAGGCCTTGGGATCGAGCTTGTCGGAGCACACCGCCATGGCCCACAGCGACCCGTACAGGGGGATGTACATGGTGTAGGGCCGCACGATGCGGAACACCCCGTTCAGGCGCTGGGCGAGCTCGGCCACGCGGTCCGGGCGCGCCACCGGGGAGCCGATGTGCAGCACGAGCGCGCCCCCCGGCGCCAGCGCCTGGCGCAGCTGCTGGAAAAACTCGGTGGAGTAGAGCGCCTCCGCGGGCCCCATCGGGTCGTTGAGGTCGAGCGCGATGAGGTCGAAGCGCTCCTGCGTGTCGTGCACGAACTTCATCCCGTCCTCGACCAGCACCCGCAGCTTGGGGTTGTCGAAGACGCCGTTGTGCACCGCGCGGAAGTGCTCCTTGGCGACGGCGATGACCTCGCCGTCGATCTCCACCATGGTGACCTGCTCCACCGACGGATGCTTGAGCGCCTCCTCGGAGGAGCCGCCGTCGCCGCCGCCGATGATGAGCACCTTCTTGGGCGCGGCGTGGGCGGTGAGCGCCGGGTGGATAAGGTTTTCGTGGTAGACGAACTCCTCCCGCTCGGAGGTCATGTTGAACCCGTCGAGGCGGAAAAGCTTCCCGTAGTGGGGCGTGTCGTAGATGGCCATCTTCTGGAAGCGCGTCTGCCACTCGCCGAGCTGGCGGCTCGCCCGGATGTAGAAGCCGGTCGAGTCGTTCAGCGGCTCCATGAGCAGGTGCTCGCCGCGAACGACCTCATGGCGCGCCGCCTCGGTGGGCTGGAAGTAGCCGACGAGCTCGTCGAACAGCTTGCGGGCCTTGGCGGAGTTGTCCGCGCTGTAGTTGCACACGTACACATCCAGCGTGAGCCCCTGCTGCTCGGGCCAGGTATGGATGGCGAGGTGCGACTCGGCCAGCACCACGGTCCCGGTGAACCCGGAGCCCTCGAACTGATGGAACGTCGCGTCCATGGTGGTGAGGCCGCTGGCGGCCACCATCTCCAGGCACTTGGCGCGGAAGCGCTCGCCGTCGAGAAGGAGCTGCGGATCGCAGCGGCAGCCGGTGAGGTCACCGATGAGATGCAGACCATTCATTTCACTACCCTCCAAAATGCGAAGGCGCAGCCCCCCGTGTCGGTAGTAGCCACGCCTTCGATCCGCGCCTTGCGGCGCCCACAGCGCTCTTCGATCGCGCTCAACTCGTGCAAAACCTCCTGAACATCGGTTGGGCCCGGCCTCAGGCGCCGCCGGCCGCCATTTCGGCGGCGACGGCATCGATGAGACGCCGAGCGATCGAGATTTTGCTTGGAAGTTTAGGCAATTGCAATACTTCGAACCAATCCGCGGCCTCGATTTCGCCGTCTTGCGGACGGATTTCGCCGCCGGCCCAGTCGCAGACGAACGCGATCATGAGCGAGTGCGGGAACGGCCAAGACTGGCTCGCGAAGTAGCGCGTGTTCGCCACCGCGATGCCGACCTCCTCGGCGACCTCGCGCGCAATGCATTGCTCGAGGGACTCGCCGGGCTCGACGAAGCCCGCGAGCGCGCTGTACATGCCGGGCGGAAAATGCGGGCTGCGCGCCAGGAGGAGCTGGCGCCCGCGGCGCACGAGCGCCATGACCGCCGGCGCCACCCGCGGGTACGCCGACAGGCCGCAGGCCTGGCACACGCGCACGCGCTCGATGGCGTGCGCATGGGTCCGGGCGCCGCAGCGCCCGCAGAACTGGTGGTTGCGGTCCCAGTCGATGAGCTGCAGCGCCCGGCCGGCGAGCGCGAACTGCGCATCGTCGAGCACCGAGAACAGCGTCCGCAGCCCCTGCC
>DATLGR010000484.1:0-4460 GCA_035540415.1 Burkholderiales bacterium
GTACTCGGGCACCTGCCCGGCGATCTTCGGATTCGCAGGCGCAGGATGCAAAGCGCGCGCAGCAGATCGCCGACCAGGTGTGCGCCGCTTGCCACGGCAAGGATGGGAACAGTCCCGCACCCGCGAATCCCAAGATTGCCGGGCAGGTTCCCGAGTACCTTGCCAAGCAGCTCCTCGACTTCATGCCGCGCGCCGGCAAGAAGCCGGCGCGCGAAAGCGCCATCATGACCCCGATGGTGGCGAACCTGACCGAGGCGGAAGTGAAGGGCCTTGCCGCGTTCTACGCCGGGCAGAAGCTGCAGCCATCGGTCGCCACCGACAAGGACCTCGCCGCCTTGGGGCAGAAGATCTGGCGCGGTGGCAACTCTGCGACCGGCGTTCCCGCTTGCGCCGGGTGCCACGGCCCCGACGGCGCCGGAATCCCGGCGCAGTATCCGCGGGTCGCGGGCCAGTTCGCCGACTACACCGCGGGGCAGCTGCGGCTGTTCCGGGATGCCGCGCGCGCCAACGACCAGAACGGCATGATGCGCGGCGTTGCCGCTCGGATGAGCGAGCGTGAGATCCGCGCCGTGGCCGAGTACGCCGCCGGCCTGCGCTAGTAGCCGCCCTTGGCAGGCGCGCCCTGCGGGCGCAGCTGCCCACGCACTTCCCCGCCCTTGTATTGGGGACTGTGCACGTTCACGTAGAGGTTGCCGGCCCGGAACGCCTCCATTTGCGCCTCGGTGAGCTTCGCGCCCGGCGGCGCCGTGTAGGTGTCCCCATCCTTGACGAGCGGCACGATGATCGGGCCGTTGGTCCCGGGGGCTCCCTGGTGGATGTGGGCCATGAAGCCGGGCACGCCGGTCGTCGTCACGCTGCCGGTCACCGAGCCGTCTCGCGCGACGGTGAAGCTTCCCTTGCCCGACCCCTGAGTCATGACCGGGGGCACTTCTTCTGCGCCAGACAGGGTAACGGGGACCGTCGTCCCCCCTCCGGGCGTCATTTGCGCGCATGCTGCAAGCGCGAGGGTGGCGGCAACCACGTACAGTTTTCTCATGTCTTTCCTCCTTGGGTGGCACCGGCCAAACACGCCACCGGTCGATTTATTCCTGCCGGCGCTGAAATAAGGGCGGCCGCGAGAGTGTTATGGTTCCAATCGCAAGGAAACTCATTTGACACAGGAACTGCTCTCGAATCCCGCCGTCCAGGGCGGCGTGGCGCCCTTCGTGGTCGCGCTGCTGGTCGCGCTGGTCCTCGCACGGGCGCAGCTCGCGGGTCTCGCCGTGCTCGCCGCCTTTTTGACCTGCACGTATTTCGTCGCCGGATTTCAGCTCACGCCGCTGACGGCGCTGCGCAAAGTTTTGCTGGTAGTGGTGGCGGCCGGCCTTCTTGCCGTGCTCCTCGACTTCGCCTTTCGGCCCACCCGCGTGGGCTTTGCTCTGGTGGCGGTGGGCTGCGCCGCAGCGTCGCTGTGGGCATTTGGGCCCGTCATCGCGACCAGGCCGGGAGCCGAAGCATGGCGGCTCGGCGCAGTGGTGGCCGTTTCCGTTGCATTCATGGTCGGATTTTCGATGAGAGTTCTGGCGAGCGACGGGGTTCGCGCCGGTGCGGCGGCACTGGGCACCGGCCTCGGGGTCGGCGTTGCGGCCATCATCGGCGCCTCGGCCTCGTTGGGACTCCAAGGGATATCGCTGGGCGCCGGCGCCGGCGCGTTCTTGCTCCCTCAGATGATCCGCGGCAAGAAGGCGTTCGCGGGCGCCACGCTCACGTTGCCGGCGATGCTGATCGGCGCGCTGCTCGCCTGTGCGGCGATGGTGCTGGCCGAGTTGCCCTGGCACGCCGTGCTGGTGCTCGCCGCCATCCCGGCCGTCGCCGCGCTGCCGCTGCCGCGCTCGGCGCCGGCGTGGGCGCAGGCCGTGTTGTGCACCCTATACACTCTGGTCGTCGCCGGCGCCGCCTGCGCGCTGGCGTGGCCCGCTTCGCAGTGATAACCCTAAGGAGGAGAGACGATGAAAGCTCTTGCAGCCGGGATGATCGCCGTGGCATTGCCCTTCGCCGCTTCGGCGCAGGTGGAAAAGTTCGCGCTGGATCCTTTCCACACGGTGCCTTACTTCGAGATTGACCATCTCGGCTTCGCCACGATCCGGGGACGCTTTGCCAAGCCCACCGGCAGCTTCAGCATCGACTGGGGCGCAAAGACCGGAACCGCGGAAATCGTGATTCCGACCGCGTCGGTCGACACCGGCGACCCGGACCGCGACGGCCGGCCGCGCACGCGCGACGAGCACCTGCGCAATCCCGATTTCTTCAACGCGGCGGAGTTTCCCACCATGACCTATCGTGCGACGGCGGTGAAGTTCGCTGGCGATCGACCCGACGTCATCGAAGGCAACCTCACGCTCCTCGGCGTGACCCGGCCAGTGGCGCTGAAAATCGAGCGTTGGCGCTGCGGCCCCGATCCGCGCACCCAGGGCAAGCGCTATCAGTGCGGCGGCAACGCCACGGGCGCGTTCAAGCGCTCGGACTTCGGCATGAAGTTCGGCTTGCCGACCGCCATCGGCGACGAGGTGAACCTCTGGATGAGCTTCTACGGCTTCCGGCAGTAGCCGATCGCGCGGAATAGCGGCCTTCGGAGCCCTGTTCCCCTCATGAGCGAAGCGCAGCGGCTGGTGGAGCTGATCCCGCGGCTGCGCCGCTACGCCCGCGCGCTGGTGGGCGACCGCGCGGCGGCAGACGACCTCGTTCAGGATACGCTGGAGCGCGCCTGGACGAAGCTGCATCTGTACCGCCGCGGCACCGATCTGCGCGCGTGGCTGTTCACGGTCATGCACAACGTGCACGTCAACCGCATCCGCGCGCTGCGGCCGAGTGAGGCCCTCGATGAGGACCTGCTGGAGCAGTCGCAGCACGCGCCGCAGGCCGATGCGCTGGTGATGCGGGACCTGGATCGCGCCATCGCGCGGTTGCCGGAGGATCAGCGCGCCGTGCTGCTCCTGGTGGTGCTGGAAGAGATGAGTTATGAAGAAGTGGCGCAGACGCTGGATGTGCCCATTGGCACGGTGATGTCGCGATTGTCGCGAGCGCGCGAGAAGCTGCGCCTCATGATGTTCGGGCCGTCGGCGACGGCGAAGCTCAAGGTGGTGAAATGAGCGAGCCGCACCTAAGCGAAGCCGAGCTTCAGGCGTTCGTGGACGGCCGGCTCGACGCGCCGCGTCGCGCGGCGGTCGAAGCCTGGCTCGCCGGCCATCCCGAGGACGCGGAGCGCGTGGCCGACTACCGGCGCATCGCCCAGGCGCTGCGCGCGGCCTTCGACCCGGTGCTCGACGAGCCGGTGCCGCAGCGCCTGACGCGCACGCCCGGCGCGGGGCGCGCCTGGCCACGCTATGCGGCGGTCGCCGGCTGGATCGCACTGGGCGCGGCGCTAGGCGCGGTGACCACCTGGCAATGGCGCGACACCCCGCGGCCGAGCGCCGCCGCCGTCGATATGGGCAGCACCATGGCGCGGCGCGCCGCGCTTGCCCACGCGACGTATTCACCCGAGGTGCGCCATCCCGTCGAGGTGGGTGCCGACCAGGAGGCGCACCTCGTGGCCTGGCTCTCCAAGCGCCTCGGCACCCCGGTGCAGCCGCCCAAGCTGGATGCCATCGGCTATAGCCTGATGGGCGGGCGCCTGCTGCCCGGCGACAACGGTCCGGTCGCGCACTTCATGTACCAGTGCACCAAAGGCACGCGGGTGACGCTCTACCTGCGCGCCGGCGCCAATGAGAGTCGTGAGACCGCGTTTCGCTATGCCGAGGAGCGCAACGTGCGCGTGTTTTACTGGATCGATCGCAAGTTCGGCTACGCGATCTCGTCCGCCGACATCAGCAGGGACGACCTCTACAAGGTCGCGAACACCGTCTACCAGCAGTTCAACCCCTAGTCCGTCACATAGACGAGGCCGGGCGGCAGGAGGAGCTCGCGCCGGCCGACGCCATAGCGGGGCGGCGCGATGCGGTCGAAGCGGTAGGTGAGGCCCATGAAGTGCAGCGAGGCGTGGATAACCTCGCCGCGGTAGCGGCCGATGATTTCGCCCGCGCGCTGTACCGCCTCGACGCGGCGGATCACCACGCCGCGGCGGCGCAGGTGGCGGGGATCGAGCAGCCGGCCGAGCTGCCATTGCACCAGCAGGTGGAATGGCAGAACCAGCGCGATGACCAGCAGGGCGGCTTCAAGCGGGCTCATTCGGCGGCTCCTGCGCCTGCCAGCCTACTCCGCCAAGGCCTTCAGCGGAAGGCCGCGAAGTCGATTTCGGCGGAGGGCCGGGTGTCGGCCTTGGTGACGCTCGCCATGTGCTTGAGCGCGTAGCGGTCGTCGTGCTCGGTTGCAGACGCGACGCAGTCGCGGGGCACGAGCAGGCGATAGTCGCGCATGTAGGCATCGTGCGCGGTGAACAGCACGCAAAAGTTTCCCGCGACCCCGGTGAGGATAAGGGACTCTGC
>DATLGR010000485.1:0-16284 GCA_035540415.1 Burkholderiales bacterium
GAACACGCCCAGGCGCCCGCCGCGCCGCACCACGAGCGCCGCCGGAACGTGCGGCTGCGCATCTCGCCAAATGATGCGCCCGGCGGCGCCGGGGGCCGCCGGCTCGCGGGCAAAGGCGAGTCGCGCCTCCACCGTGCGGGCCTGCGGATCGATCGCGGGCGACACGCGCAGCAGCTTGAGCGCGCGGCCGCCGCCGTCGCCCTCGAACCGGACCGCGCGCGCGGCGCGCAGGGAGGGCGCGTCGCGCACCTGCACCTGCGCCGCCACCTCGAGGTTGACCGCATCGAGCAGCACGACGAGCGGCGTCCCCGGAACCGCGAGCTCGCCGACGTCGGCGAGCCGCTGGCGCACGATCGCCTCGAAAGGCGCCCGCACCACGCACTTCTCGGCGCCGCGCTCAGCCGCGGCGAGCGCCGCGCGCGCCTGCTCGGTCTCCGCGCGCAGCACGCGCGCCTCGGTCTCGCGCCCGGCCAGCGCCTCGGCGGACAGGAACTTGCGCTCCTGCAGGTCCCGCGCCCGGGCGAGCTGCTGCTCCGACAGGGCGAGGCGCGAGCGGGCCGCCTCCAGCGCCGCCGCGGCGCGCGACACGGCGAGCTCGTAGTCGCGGCAGTCGAGCCGCGCGATGACCGCGCCGCGCGCGATGCGGCTGCCGACCGCGGCCGGAACGGCCTCAATGCGCGCGGTGATCTCGGCGGCGATGCGCGACTCGTTGAGCGCGACCGTCTGCGCCGGCGCGTCGCGCTCTAGGTACACCGCGACCTCGGACAGCGCGCGCGTGGCCACCGCCGGCGCCTGCGCGTGCGCCGACAGCGCGACGACTATGCACGGCAGCAAAGACAGGCGCATCGGGGATGGCCCGATGGTAGCGCTACAATAGCCCGGTTGCCGAACGGGGTCCTGGCGGCTCGTTTCAAACGCGGGCGCCGGGTGAGAGAGACCCATTGAACCTGATGCGGGTAATGCCGCCGAAGGGAACCGCCATGAACGCCAATCCGAAATTCATTGCCGCCACCGCGCACGTCGACGAGGCGGCCATCCAGCCGTTGCCTGCCTCGCGCAAGGTCTACATCGGCCCGCTGCGGGTGCCGATGCGCGAGATCGCTCAAAGCGGCGGCAATCCGTCGCTCCTGGTGTACGACACGTCAGGGCCGTACACCGACCCGCAGGCCAGGATCGACATTCGCCGGGGGCTTCCCGCGCTGCGCGATCCGTGGATCTTGGATCGCGGGGACGTGGAGATCCTCGAGGGGCCGAGCTCCGCCTACGGCCGGCAGCGCCTCGCCGATCCGAAGCTCGCCGAGCTGCGCTTCGACCTCAAGCGCCGGCCGCGCAAGGGCCGCTCGGTGACCCAGATGCACTACGCGAAGCGGGGCATCGTCACCCCCGAGATGGAGTTCGTCGCCGTGCGCGAGAACCTGCGCCGCATCGAGTCGCTGGACGTCCAGCACCGCGGCGAGTCGTTCGGGGCCGCGATTCCCGCGCAGGTCACGCCCGAATTCGTCCGCGCCGAAGTGGCGCGCGGGCGCGCCATCATCCCGGCGAACATCAACCACCCGGAGTCCGAGCCGATGATCATCGGCCGCAACTTCCTGGTGAAGATCAACTGCAACATCGGCAACTCGGCGGTCAGCTCGTCGATCGGCGAGGAAGTGGACAAGATGACCTGGGCGATCCGCTGGGGCGCGGACACCGTGATGGATCTTTCCACCGGCAAGCACATCCACGAGACGCGCGAGTGGATCATCCGCAACAGCCCCGTGCCCATCGGCACCGTGCCGATCTACCAGGCGCTGGAGAAGGTCGGGGGCAAAGCCGAGGCGCTCACGTGGGAGATCTTCCGCGACACGCTGATCGAGCAGGCCGAGCAGGGGGTCGACTACTTCACCATCCACGCCGGCGTGCGCCTGCCCTTCATCCCGATGACCGCGAAGCGCATGACCGGCATCGTCTCGCGCGGCGGCTCCATCATGGCGAAGTGGTGCCTTGCGCACCACCGGGAGAGCTTCCTCTACACGCACTTTGAGGAGATCTGCGAGATCATGGCGGCCTACGACGTGTCGTTCTCGCTCGGCGACGGCCTGCGGCCCGGATCGATCTACGACGCCAACGACGAGGCGCAGATCGCCGAGCTGAAGACGCTGGGCGAGCTGACGAAGATCGCCTGGAAGCCGACTGCCAGGTGATGATCGAAGGCCCCGGCCACGTGCCGATGCAGCTCATCCGGGAGAACATGGAGCTGCAGCTCAAGCACTGCGACGAGGCGCCGTTCTACACCCTGGGGCCGCTCACCACCGACATCGCGCCGGGCTATGACCACATCACGAGCGCCATCGGCGCCGCCATGATCGGCTGGTACGGCACGGCCATGCTGTGCTATGTCACGCCCAAGGAGCACCTCGGGCTGCCCAACAAGAAGGACGTGAAGGACGGCATCATGGCCTACAAGATCGCGGCGCACGCCGCCGACCTCGCCAAGGGCCACCCCGGCGCGCAGCAGCGCGACAACGCGCTGTCGAAGGCGCGCTTCGAGTTCCGCTGGGCCGACCAGTTCAACCTCGGGCTCGACCCGGACACCGCCAGGGAGTTCCACGACGAGACCCTGCCGCAGGAGGGCGCGAAGGTGGCGCATTTCTGCTCCATGTGTGGCCCGCACTTCTGCTCGATGAAGATCACCCAGGACGTGCGCGACTACGTCGAGCGGGGGCTCCAGGAGAAGGCGGTCGAGTTCGTGAAGAAGGGCGGCGAGCTCTACAACAAGACCTGAACCCGATTTACCCGCTCATTTCATGAACAGGGTCTCGGCGCTGATGCCGGCCTTGCCGTACTCGAGCGTGCGCTTGATGCGGTAGGGCTCGTCGTTGGAGACGCGGGGGGCCCGCGAGAGGTCGAGGAGCTTCTGCGGCCGCAGCGGGTTGCCCGCGGCATCGCGGATCACCATGACGCGCGGCTGCAGGCGCTTCTCCAGGTTCTGCGCGATGACGATGCCGATCTCGCCGCTGTTCAGCTCCACCACGCTGCCCAGCGGGAAGATGCCGATGCAGCGGATGAACTGCTCGACCAGCGCCGCGTCGAACAGCGTGCCGCGCCACTTGTAGAGCATGCTGAGCGCGGTCGAGGGCGAGACCGGCTCGCCGTAGGGCCGCCGCGCGATGAGCGCGGCGAAGGTGTCCGCGATGCCCGCAATGCCGCCGACCGTGCCGATGTCCTTGCCGCGCAGGCCGCGCGGGTAGCCGCTGCCGTCCAGGCGCTCGTGGTGAAGCGCCGCGAGCTCGACGACCTGCGGCGGCAGGCCGGGCGTCTCGCGCAGGATCTCCACCGAGTGCGCGACGTGCTTCCTGGCCTGGTCGAGCTCGAGCGGCGTGAGGCGCTCTCGCTTGGTGATGATCTCGTTCGGCACGCGCAGCTTGCCGATGTCCTGCATGAGGCCGAGATAGCCGAGCAGCGAGATCTGCGGCGCGGGCAGCTGCAGGAAGCGCCCGAAGGAGGTCATGTAGACGGCCACGTCCAGGGCGTGGGCGTGGGTGTAGTCATCCTTGTCGCGCAACTGCGAGAAGAGCAGCAGCGCGTCGGGATTGCGCAGCACGCTCTCGGTCATCAGGGTCACCGCCTGCTCGACGTTTTTCGCGTCCAGGGTGCGGTTGGCGCGGACCGCGGCAAGCACGTCGCGCAGCGCGGCCTCGGTCTCGGCGTGGGCGGCTCGGGCCTGGCCCGCCTCGCGCTCGACCGGGACCTGCACGGCGTGGCGCGTTGCGCCCGGCAGGGCAGCGGCGGGCCCGGATGGCGCCGCGCGGTCCGAATCGACCAGGACGGAGCTGCAAAACTTCTTCAGGGTCTCGAGCTGCTCGGGGGTTTCCAGGACGAACCCCTGGAACAGGAACGGCGTCTCGGTCCACGGGCGGTCGAGCGCGGCCACATACATGCCGAACTGCAGCTCGGAAACCGGAATCTGTTTCTTCATCGGAGTATGCGCCGCGGGCGTTGGGACTTAAGATTACCGCATGCTGCAAGAGGCGCCCCAGGAGCTTGCCGGCAGCCTGCGAGACCTGAGCGGGGCCGAGCTCAGCCGCGAGCGCTGCGAGTTCGCCTACCGCCGGCTCCCCGCCGCCGCGGCGGGCGCGCTTGCGGTGAGCGTGATCCTGAGCGCTTTCCTGTGGCGGCTGCAGCCGCCCGAGATGGTGGCGTTCTGGCAGGGCGTCATGGTGCTGCTCGCGGCGGGGCTGCTCGGGCTGGCGTGGGCCTACCGGCGCAGCGCCGACCCGTCGCCGCAGGCGTGGACGCGGCGCCTCGCCATCGCGGCCGCCGCGTTCGGCGCCGGCTGGGGCTATGCCGCGGCGGTGTTCTTTCCCGGCAGCGTCGAGCAGCAGGTGTTCCTGTCGTTCATCGTCGCGCTGGTGAGCGCGGGGGCGCTGCCGATCTTTTCGACGCTGTGGTGGGTCTACGCCATCTACGCCGCCGCGGTGATGCTGCCCTTCAACGTGGTGCTGTTCGCCTACGGGACCGACTTCCTGCGCCTGCTCGGCGCCGCGGTCCCGCTGCTCTATGTCGCGAACGTTATCACCGCCTACGAGCTCGGGCGGGCCTTCATCGCGGCGTATGCCCTGCGCGCCGCCTACCGGCGCCTCTCCAGCGACAATGCCGAAATCCAGGCCCAGCTCGGCGAGCAGCTCGACAGCCTGCTCGATGCGCACCGGGAGGTGCAGGCGGCCGGGCGCAAGCTGGCGCTGTTCTCGGAGCGCGCGCCGATCGCGGTGTTCGAGGTCGACCCGAACGCCACCATCCTGGACATGAACCCCGCCGCGGAGAACCTCTTCGGGTACGCCGCGCCGGAGCTCGTCGGGCGCAGCTGCATCACCATGCTGCTGGGGTCCGGCGATCGCGATGGCACGGAACGGTGGTGGCAGGACTTCGTCGCCGCCGGCAAGCCCGTCACCGTCGTGGCCGAGCGCTGCCTGCGGCGCGACGGGCTGGAGCTCGCCTGCGAGTGGACTCTGACGCCCCTCGTGGATGAGCAGAGCCAGGTCAACTCGATCGTGCTGCAGGGCCGCGACATCACCCAGCAGCGCGCGGCGGAGCGCGTGCGCAGCGAGTTCACCTCGACGCTCAGCCACGAGCTGCGCACGCCGCTCACTTCCATCCTCGGGTCGCTTCAGCTGCTGCGCAGCGGCGCGCTGGGCGACATGGACCGCGAGCAGGACGAGCTCGTGGAGGTGGCCGAGCGCAACGGGCAGCGCCTGCTCGACCTCATCAACGAGGTGCTCGACATCGAGAAGATCGAGAGCGGGCGGCTGTCGCTCGTGCCCGAGCCGATCCAGCTGGAGGACCTGGTCGGGGAGTCGATCCGCCTGAACCAGGGCTTTGCCGACCGCTTCCAGGTGCGCCTCGTGCTGCAGGAAGAGCCGGTCAAGCTGACGGTGCGCGGCGACCGCAAGCGCCTGATGCAGGTCATGACGAACTTCCTCTCCAACGCGGCGAAGTTCTCGCCCCCGGGGAGCGCCGTCGACGTCGGCATCGTGCCCGCCGGCGACACGGTGCGCGTGACGGTGAGCGACCGGGGCCCCGGCATCCCGGAGGCGTTCCGCGGCCGCATCTTCGGGCGCTTCGCCCAGGCGGACTCGGCCGACTCCCGCATCAAGGGCGGCACCGGCCTCGGGCTCGCGATCAGCAAGCGGCTGATCGAGATGATGCAGGGGCGCGTGGGCTTCGAGGACCGCCCCGGCGGCGGCACCACCTTCTACTTCGATCTGCCGGTCATGCGGCCGGAGGAGAGCGCCGAGCACACGGCGGTGCGCATCCTCCTTACCGAGCACGACAGCGTCACGGCCGACTACCTCGCGATGGTGCTGGAGAAAGGCGGCTTTCGGGTCGATGTGGCCCCCGATGCGACCGCCACTCGAACGCTGCTCGGCCGCTGGCAATACGCGGCCTGGCTGCTCACCCGCCGCCTTGCCGACGGCGCGGACGCGCTCGGCCTCATCGACGAGGTGCGCGCGCGGCTGGGCGGCACGCCGGTGATCATGCTCGCGGGACTGGCGAGCGACGAAGCGGGCGTGGCCGACCCCGAGCGCTATGGCATCGCGGAGTGGCTGTCCAAGAGCGACTCGCGGGCGCGGATCCTGGAGCGGGTCGGCGAGGTCACCGGGCGCGTGACGTCGTAATGCTGAAGCTGGCGCTCGCGGCGGCCGCGGCCGTCGTGGCGGTGCTCGCGCTGTTCTACCTCCTGCAGGACCGGCTCATCTTCTACCCGCGCCCGCTCGCCGAAGCCGAGCGGCTGCGCGTCGCGCAGCGTCACCCCGAGGCGCGCGGCGTCTTTCTCGAGGCCGCGGACGGCACGCGCCTGCACGCCTGGCACGTCGCCGCCGCTCCCGGGGCGCCCCTGGTGCTCTATTTCGGCGGCAACGCCGAGGAGGTGTCCTGGATGCTCGGGGTGGCGCCGTCGCGCGCACCCGGCACCGGCTGGCTGCTTATCGATTACCGAGGCTACGGCGCGAGCGCCGGCCGCCCGTCCGAGCGCGCGCTGGTGGAGGACGCGGTGCGCTGGCATGGCTATGCACGCGAGGCGCTGGGGAACCCCCCGATCGTCCTGTTCGGCCGCAGCCTCGGCAGCGGCGTGGCGGTGCAACTCGCCGCCGCGCGGCCCGTGGCCGGCGTGATCCTCATTGCGCCGTTCGACAGCCTGGTCGAGCTCGGCCGGCACTATTACCCGTTTCTGCCGCTGCGCTGGATGCTGCGCCACGGCTTCGAGTCGGCCGCGGCGGCACGCCGGGTAGACGCGCCGCTGCTCTGCCTCGTCGCCGAGCGCGATGAGGTGGTGCCCTTAGTCCGATCGAAGCGCCTTTACGAGGCCTGGAGCGGCCCCAAGCGGTGGGTGGCGCTCGCGGGGGCGAGGCACAATAGCACCGACGACGCTCCCGCCTTCTGGCGGGAGATCCGGGACTTTCTCAAGAACAAGCATGCAATCGCTGGGACTTCTTAACGCGCTGCTGCTCGGGGTGGTCGAGGGGCTGACCGAGTTCATCCCCGTGTCGAGCACCGGGCACCTCATCATCGCGAGCACGCTGCTCGGCGGCGCGGGGGAAAAAAACAAGCTGTTCATCGTTGTCATCCAGCTCGGGGCCATCCTTGCGGTGTGCTGGGAGTATCGGCTGCGCCTCGCTGCCGTGGTGGGGGGCCTGGGCGCGGATCCCGCCGCGCGGCGCTTTGCGGCGAACCTGGTCGTCGGCTTTCTCCCGGCCGCGGTGCTGGGGGTGCTGTTCCACTCCGCCATCAAGTCGGTCCTCTTTCATGCCGTGCCGGTCGCCATGGCGCTGGTGGCGGGCGGACTTCTCATCCTGTGGCTCGAGCGGCGCGGCCGGCCGGTGCGCATCGCCGAGGTCGACGAGCTTCGGTGGATCGATGCGCTGAAGATCGGCTTTGCGCAGTCGCTCGCGCTGATCCCGGGCACTTCGCGCTCCGGCGCCACCATCATCGGCGGCCTGTATTTCGGCCTGTCGCGCCGGGCCGCCACCGAGTTCTCCTTCTTTCTCGCGATCCCGACGATGTTCGGGGCGGTGATCTACGACCTGTACCGCAACCGCGCGCTGCTCACGGCCGACGACCTGGACGTCTTCGCTGCGGGGTTCGTGGCGTCGTTCGTGGCGGGGCTGTTCGTGGTGCGGGGGCTGCTGCGCTACGTGAGCCGGCACGACTTCAGGCCCTTCGCCTACTATCGGATCGCCTTCGGCCTGCTCGTGTTGGTTACGGCTTACTTCGGCTGGATCGACTGGTCAGTCGACCTCTAGACACGCCTCAGCTCTGCACCCAGGGCAGGCCGGCCTTGCGCCAGCCGCCGACGGTGCCGCGGTGCTGCTGCTCGTCCTTGTCGCCTTCGAAGCCCTCCAGGATGTTGTAGCACTCGCGCCAGCCGGCCCGGGTGGCCGCCTCGGCCGCGGCGTGCGAGCGCGCTCCAGAGCGGCACAGGAACATGACCGGTTCCTCGGACGGGACCGACGCGGCCAGCTCGCCCAGGAACTCCACGTTGGGACGGTTTCCCGGGTAGGTCTGCCATTCGATCGCGGTGCTCCCCGGGATGCGGCCGACGTACAGCCATTCGGGCTTGGTGCGCACGTCCACGAGGCGCGCTCCGGCTTGCATCAAGGCATGTGCCTCGGCCGGCAGAAGGGCGCCCGCGTAGGGCAGCCCCATGTTCTTCGCGCGCTCGGCCGCGCGGCGCCTGATCTCGTTCATATCCTCGCCCATTCGGGCATTATAGGAGTGCGCGAGCACACGACCGGCGCACCGGCAGAGTGCATCGCGCACCGTTTTGCCCCTATCCGGTGCATTGTGCTCCGGTAGAATGCCGCCATTCCCAGCGACGAAGCGTGGCATGGAATCTGCTGACCGTCGCCCGCCCACTACAGACCAAACCAAACGCTCAGGAGACCCGCAGATGGCGATGACGCCCGATGACGTATTGAAGCTGATCAAGGAAAAGGAGGTGAAGTTCGTCGACCTGCGGTTCACCGACACGCGCGGCAAGGAGCAGCACGTTACGGTGCCGCTCAAGCACTTCGACAAGGAGAAATTCGAGCAGGGCCATGCGTTCGACGGCTCCTCGATCGCCGGCTGGAAAGGCATCCAGGCGTCCGACATGCTCCTCATGCCAGACCCGAGCACCGCGCGCCTGGACCCGTTCACCGACGAGCCGGTGCTCAACCTGACGTGCGACGTCTACGAGCCGCAGGACGGCAAGCCCTACGACCGGGACCCCCGCTCCATCGCCAAGCGCGCCGAGGCGTACCTCAAGTCCACCGGGCTGGGCGACGTGTGCTACTTCGGCCCCGAGCCCGAGTTCTTCATCTTCGACGGCGTCACCTGGACGGTCGACATGTCCGGCTGCTCGGTCCGCATCAAGTCCGAGGAGGCGCCCTGGTCCACCGGCATCGACTACGAGTCGGGGAACATGGGGCACCGCGCCCCGGTGAAGGGCGGCTACTTCCCGGTGCCGCCGGTCGACACGCTGTTCGACATCCGCAACGCCATGGTGCTCGCGCTCGAGCAGCAGGGGGTGGAGTGCGAGGTGCACCACCACGAGGTGGCCGCCGCCGGCCAGTGCGAGATCGGCACGCGTTTCGCGCCGCTGGTGCAGCGCGCCGACTGGATGCAGATCCTGAAGTACACGGTCTGGAACGTTGCGCACTCGTACGGCAAGACCGCCACGTTCATGCCGAAGCCCGTGGTCGGAGACAATGGCTCCGGGATGCACTGCCACCAGTCGGTGTGGAAGGGGGGCAAGAACCTCTTCGCCGGCAACGGCTACGCCGGCCTGTCGGATTTCGCCCTGCACTACATCGGCGGCATCATCAAGCATGCACGCGCGCTCAACGCCATCACCAATCCCGGCACCAACTCCTACAAGCGCCTGGTGCCCGGGTTCGAGGCCCCGATCAACCTCGCGTATTCCGCGCGCAACCGCTCGGCGGCCTGCCGCATCCCGTACGTGGCGAGCCCGAATGGCCGGCGCGTCGAGGTGCGATTCCCCGACCCGACGGCGAACGCCTATCTCGCCTTTGCGGCGATGCTGATGGCCGGGCTCGACGGGGTGCAGAACAAGATCCACCCGGGCGACCCGATCGACAAGGATCTCTACCACCTGCCGCCCGAGGAGGCGAAGAAGGTGCCGAACGTGTGCGCGTCGCTCGAGCAGGCGCTGCAGTGCCTGCAGGACGACCACGCCTTCCTCACGCGCGGCGGGGTGTTCTCGGAGGATTTCCTCGAGTCCTACATGGCGCTAAAGAACGAGGAGCTGACGCGCTTCCGCATGACCACGCACCCGGTCGAGTTCGACATGTACTACGCCGCCTGAGCGGGGCGCGCCGTGCCGCCGCGAGGGGGCGGGCGACCGCCCCCTTTGTTTTTTCTGTATATTGCCGGCCATGCTGCCTGGCCGCGCGCTCCTTCTGCCGGCGCTCGCGTTCGCCGCGAGCCTCGCCGGCGCGCAGCCTAGCGAGATCTACAAATGCGTCGACGCCGCCGGGCGCGCGAGCTACACCAACGACAAGCGCGAGACCGCGGGCCGCAAGTGCGAAGTCGTGTCGGCGCAGATCAATGTGGCGCCTGCGCCCCCGGCCAAGCCGGCCGCCAAGGCCTTCCCGCGCGAATCGGCCGCGGAGCGCCTCAACGCGCGCCAGCGGCAGCGCGAGATCCTCGAGAAGGAGCTCGCCTCCGAGCAGAGCGACCTCGCCAGGGCGCGCCAGGCGCTCGCGGAACAGGAGGCGGTGCGCTTCGGCGACGAGAAGAACTACGCCCGGGTGCTCGAGCGCCTGCAGCCGTTCCGCGACCGGGTGGAAACGCACGAGAAGAACATCGAAGCCCTCAAGCGCGAGCTGGCGAACCTGTACCGCTAGTGCCCTCGTTCGCCGGCCTCGAGCTGCTCGCCACCGCGGTGGTGGTGCTGGACGAGGCCTACGTGGTGCGCTATGCCAATTCCGCCGCCGAGAGCCTGCTCGCCACCGGCGCCAAGTCGCTTCTCGGCCAGCCCTTCCTCCCGCGGTTCGCCGAAGGCGAGCGCCTGGCCGCCGCGCTGCGCGAGGCGCGTGCCACCTACTGGGACTACGCCGCGCAGACGGTTGCGTATGAGCGTCCCGGCCACGAGCCGCTGCCCCTGTCGTGCGTGGTGACGCGCATCGAGGGCCCCGGGCTCGCGCTCCTGGTCGAGCTGCGCCCGATCGAGCAGCAGCTGCGCCTCGCCCGGGAAGAGCGTCTCGCCTCCGAGCAGCAGGCCAACCGCGAGCTGATCCGCAACCTGGCGCACGAGATCAAGAACCCGCTCGGGGGCCTGCGCGGCTCGGCGCAGCTGCTCGAGCGGGAGCTCGACCTGAGCGGCCTCGTGCGCGGCCGGATCGACGAGCTGCGCGAGTACACGCAGGTCATCATCCAGGAGGCCGATCGGCTGCAGTCCCTGATGGACCGCCTCCTGACGCCGCACCGCGCGCCGCGCATCGAGCCGCTCAGCGTGCATGAAGTGCTGGAGCGCGTGCGCAGCCTGGTGCGGGCCGAGTTCGGCATCGACATCTGGCGCGACTACGATCCGAGCTTGCCCGACCTGATCGGCGATCGCGAGCAGCTCATCCAGGCGGTGCTGAACCTTGCGCGCAACTCCGCGCAGGCCGGCGCCCGCACCATCAGCTTCCGCACGCGCGCCGTGCGCCAGGTCACCATGCTGCGGCAGCGCTACAAGCTGGCATTAGAATTGCAAGTCGTCGACGACGGCCCGGGCGTTCCGGCGGAGATCCAGGACCGGATCTTCAATCCGCTCGTATCGGGCAGGGGGGGTGGCACGGGGCTGGGGCTTTCGCTCGCGCAGACGTACGTCCAGTATCACCACGGCGTGATCGAGTTCGAGTCCCGGCGCGGCCGCACCATATTCAAGATCCTACTGCCGCTCACATGAAACCGGTCTGGATCGTCGACGACGACCGCTCCATCCGCTGGGTGATCGAGAAGGCGCTCAGCCGCGAAGGCATCGCTTACGACTCCTTCGCGTCCGCACAGGACGCGCTCGATGCGCTGAGGGCGGGTCCGCCCGAGGTGCTGGTCTCCGACATCCGCATGCCAGGATTGTCGGGGCTGGAGCTGCTGCAGACGGTGAAGAGCCGCCATCCGGCGGTGCCGGTGATCGTGATGACCGCGTACTCGGATCTCGACTCGGCGGTCTCGGCCTTCCAGGGCGGCGCCTACGAATACCTGCCCAAGCCCTTCGACGTGGACCAGGCGGTAGACCTCATCCGGCGGGCGCTGGAGGAGCGCCGCCGCGAGGCCGAAGCCGCGGAGCCGGTGCGCGCGAGCCCCGAGATCCTCGGCCATGCGCCCGCCATGCAGGAGGTGTTCCGCGCCATCGGCCGCCTGTCGCAGTCGAACGCGACCGTGCTGATCACGGGGGAATCGGGAACCGGAAAGGAGCTCGTCGCCCGGGCGCTGCACCGCCACAGTGCACGTGCGCTCAGGCCGTTCGTCGCCATCAACACCGCCGCCATGCCCAAGGACCTGCTGGAATCCGAGCTGTTCGGGCATGAGCGCGGCGCGTTCACCGGCGCGCAACAGCAGCGCCGCGGGCGCTTCGAGCAGGCCGAGGGCGGCACGCTGTTTCTCGATGAGATCGGCGACATGCCGGCGGAGCTGCAGACGCGGCTGCTCCGGGTGCTCTCCGACGGCACCTTCTACCGGGTCGGGGGCCACCAGCAGATCAAGTCCAATGTGCGCGTGATCGCCGCGACGCACCAGAACCTCGAGCAGCGCGTGCGCGAGGGGACGTTCCGGGAGGATCTCTACCACCGGCTGAACGTCATCCGCCTGCGGCTGCCCAGCCTGCGCGAGCGCGGCGAGGACATTCCGCTGCTCGCGCGCCACTTTCTCGCGGCGAGCGCCCGCCAGCTCGGGGTGGAGCCCAAGCGGCTTTCCGACGACACGCTTGCCCACCTCGCCCGCCTGGAACTCCCCGGCAACGTGCGCCAGCTCGAGAACCTGTGCCACTGGCTCACGGTCATGGCGCCGGGCCAGGTGGTGGACACCGGCGACCTGCCGCCCGAGTTCCGCGAGCACGGGGACAGCCCTCCGGCGGACTGGCTCGCCGCCCTCGAGCACGAAGCGGAGCGCCGGCTCGCCCGCGGGGAAACCGGCATCCTCGATGCGCTCGGTCGTCAATTCGAGCGGGCGCTGATCTCGCGGGCGCTGGCGCGCACCGGCGGGCGCCGCATCGAAGCCGCTCAGCTCCTCGGCATGGGTCGCAACACCATCACCCGGAAGATCCACGAGCTCGGCATCGGGGACGCCGGCGAAGCGTAGCTACGCGCGCTTGCGCGCGCCTGTGGCCACCGCCGCTTCGGCAGCGCGGCGATTTTCCTGCAGCTTCGCATCCACCAGCCCGACGACCTCGTCGACCGCCGCCGAGCGCATGCCCTTCTGGGCGGCGATGGCCTGCACCAGGCGGTCCACCCGCTCGATGTTCGGCGCGCCGCCGTAGAGCGCGCGCGCGGCGGATGACGGATTCGCCAGGCCCTGGGCGGCCGCGGCGTACTTGTCGAACGGCACCAGGTCTTTCCGGTCGGCGCCCAGGCGCACGCAAAGCTCGACGACCCAGTCGTACACCGCGCGGGAAGCGGAAAGATCGGCGTGCACGGCGTCACGGATCGGCCGGATGCCCTGCGCGGTAATGCAGCGGTAATTCCCCGCCATCAGCATCGCCCATTTCGCGAGCGGGACGAAGACCGACTCGTGCACTTTCAGCTTCACCGGCAGCTCGAGGCCCTCGTAGCGCGCCGCCTCGATGCCGGCTTCCATCTCGCGCAGCATCGCGGTGTGGGCCTCGGAGGCAAAGCGCGCCGACTTGAAATTCGTCGGCAGCCGCACCTGCAGCACGTTGATCTTCTCCTCCGGCGGGCGAAAGGCCTGCGGGTCGGGGCTGCAGAGCGTCATCAACGCGGGATCGAAGCCGTCCCAGACCGCCGGGTCGGTGTAGGCGCTGCGGCAGGCGTCGAGAGAGAGCCCGGGGATGCGTGCGAGATAGGTGAGCGGCGGCATGTTCATGATCGACATGCACGGCACCTTCGCCTTGGCGAGCGCGCTCATCAGCGGGCGCACCCCGGAGGAGCCGTACTGCGGCTCCTGCATCGCCAGTCCAACGAGGTCGTAGGCGGCCGGATCGACTTCGGCCGGCCCGAGCGCGGCGAGCGACCCCGGCAGCTTGCGCGAATCGACCTCGACCAGCCCTTCTCGGCCCTTGACCGGCAAGCGCACGCGCGCGCCCTCGCTGTTGATGGCCTCGACTTCGGCGGGAAGGCAGACGAGCCGTACATGATGGCCCGCCAGGGCGAGCTTGACGCCCAGCAAGGAGCCGTAAGAGGCGCCCAGAATCAGAACCTTAAATCGCTTCGGCATGGGGAATCCGGATGGTGAAATGCAAGTGGCAGGGAATGAAACGAGGGTACTCCATTCGGTTCATGATTTCATTCTGCGACGCGACAACCTCGCCAAGCGGCTGACGGGCGAAGGCGGCACGGACACGCGATGTGTGGAATACTTGTGCACTGCAAAAATCCGGATTGCCCTATGCAAAGGTCCAGCCCGCTCCCGCAAGGCATCGCCGTCGCCGGCGAGGTGAGCCCCGCGTTTGCACAGATCCTGACCCCCGAGGCGCTCGCGTTCGTCGGCCAGCTGCACCGGCAGTTCGAGTCGCGCCGGCAGGAGCTGCTCGCGAGGCGCGCGGCGCGGCAAAAGGAGTTCGACGCCGGCGCGCTGCCGGATTTCCTCCCGCAGACCAAGCCGGTTCGCGACGGCGACTGGCAGGTCGCGTCGCAGCCCCGCGATCTGCTCGACCGGCGCGTCGAGATCACCGGCCCCACCGACCGCAAGATGGTCGTCAACGCGCTGAACTGCGGCGCCTCGACGTTCATGGCGGACTTCGAGGATGCCAACTGCCCGACCTGGCACAACATGGTCGACGGCCAGCTCAATCTGCGCGACGCGGTGCGCCGCACCATCGCGCTCGAGCAGGGCGGCAAGCACTACCGGCTGAACGAGCGGACCGCGGTGCTGATTCCGCGGCCGCGCGGCTGGCACCTCGACGAGAAGCATGTCACCGTGGACGGAAAGCCGGTGGCCGGCGGCATCTTCGACTTCGGCCTGTTTTTCTTCCACAACGCCAAGGAGCTGATCGCTCGCGGCTCGGGGCCGTACTTCTATCTTCCCAAGATGGAGTCCCATCTCGAGGCGCGCCTGTGGAACGACATCTTCGTCGCGGCGCAAGGCGCGCTGGGAATTCCGCGCGGCACGATCCGCGCCACCGCGCTCATTGAAACCGTGGTCGCCGCCTTCGAGATGGACGAGATCCTGTATGAGCTGCGCGAGCACTCCTCGGGGCTCAACATCGGGCGCTGGGACTACATCTTTTCGTGCATCAAGAAGTTCCGCGCCAACCGCGACTTCTGCCTCGCCGACCGCGCGCAGGTGACGATGACCGCGCCGTTCATGCGGGCCTACGCGCTGCTGCTCATCAAGACCTGCCACCGGCGGGGCGCGCCGGCCATGGGCGGGATGGCGGCGCAGATCCCGATCAAGAACGATCCCGCCGCCAACGAGGCGGCGCTGGAGAAGGTGCGCCAGGACAAGCTGCGCGAGGTCACGGACGGCTGCGACGGCACGTGGGTCGCGCATCCCGCGCTGGTGCCGATCGCCAAGGAGGTGTTCGACCGGCACATGCCGCAGCCCAACCAGTACGGCCGTCAGCGCCCCGATGTGCAGGTCTCGGCGAAGGACCTGCTCGCGTTTCAGCCCGAGAAGCCGATCACCGAGGCCGGGATGCGCAACAACATCTCGGTCGGGATCCAGTACCTGGGTGCGTGGCTCGCCGGCAACGGCTGCGTGCCGGTGTACAACCTGATGGAAGATGCCGCCACCGCCGAGATCTCGCGCTCGCAGATCTGGCAATGGATCCGCTCGCCCAAGGGCGTGCTGGAGGACGGGCGCAAGGTCACCGTGGCGCTCTTTCGCGAACTGCTTGCGGAGGAGCTTGCCAAGGTGAAGGCCGCCGGGGCCGCGGGACGGCTGGACGCGGCGGCGCACCTTTTCGAGCGCCTTACCGCCGACGAGCAGTACGTGGAGTTCCTGACGCTGCCGGCGTACGAGCTGATCGACTAGATCTTGCGGGCAGCGTTTTGCCAGAACGGATCGCGCAAGACGCGCTTGGCGATCTTGCCCGGACCGGTCTTGGGCAGCGCGTCCGCCCGGAAGTGCACCTGCTTGGGCACCTTGTAGCCCGCGATCCTGCCCCGGCAAAAGGCGATCAGCTCCTCGGCGGTGGGCGATGCTCCCGGGCGCGGCACCACGATCGCCGTCACCGCTTCGCCCCAGCGCTCGTCGGGCACGCCGATCACCGCCACCTCGGCCACCGCCGGGTGCAGCGACAGGACGCTTTCGACCTCGACCGAGTAGACGTTTTCGCCGCCGGTGATGATCATGTCTTTCTTCCGGTCGACGAGGGTGAGATAGCCCTGCTCGTCGAGCGAGCCCATGTCGCCGGTGTGATACCAGCCGTCTTTCAGTACCGCGGTTGTTGCTTCGGGCTTGCGCCAGTACCCGGCCATGACCTTGGGCCCGCCGCAGACCACCTCGCCGACTTGCCCCGCTGGAAGATCGCGGCCTTCGTCGTCGACGACCCGCACGTCGATGAGGGGCGTCGCCTGGCCCGCCGAGGCGGTGCGCGCTACCTGCTGCGCGTCGCCCTCGAACACGTGATCGGCGGGCCCGAGGCAG
>DATLGR010000486.1:0-5539 GCA_035540415.1 Burkholderiales bacterium
GGCGCGCGCGCGCCAGACTTGCAGGCCGGGCAGCGCACCCGCGGCCACGGCGAAGAGCGGCGCGCTCCAGCCGGGCGCGCGCAGCAGCGCCCAGAGGAAGAGGCCGACCAGCGCGGCGAGGGTGCTCGCGGCGAGCAGGCCGCCGACGGTGCGCTTGAGCCCCGACTGCAACAGCGCGCGGTCGAGCGCCTGGACGCGGGGAATGCGGTGCAAGAGCCGCTCGAAGGCCGGGGACTGGCTGAGCAGCCGCTCGCGCAGCAGCTGCGATTGCTGAGACGAGTGCTCGCCGGCCGCGAGCAGCTTGAGTCGTTCGCGCATGCGCTGCGCCTCCGCGCCGCGCGAGGCGTTCCACAGCAGGAAGGCGCCCTCGAGGAGCAGCACCACGGCGAGGAAGCCGACGATGGCGAAGGCGAGCAGCAGGTGGTCCACGGCGGCCTGCCTAGAGGTAGACGCGCGACGGGTCGAACAGCTCGTCGCGCACCCGCAGGCCGAAGCTGTGCATGCGCGAGACGAACTTCGGCCGGATGCCGGTGGCGCGGAAGCGGCCGAGCACGCGGCCCTCGGCGTCGACCCCGGTGCGCTCGAACTGGAAGATCTCCTGCATGGTGATGACCTCGCCCTCCATGCCGGTGATCTCCTGCAGGCTGACGAGCTTGCGGCTGCCGTCGGAGAGCCGCGCGATCTGGATGACCACTGAGAGCGCCGAGCTGATCTGGTAGCGCATCGCCTTCGCCGCGAGCGCCAGCCCCGACATGCCCATCATGCTCTCCAGGCGGGTGAGCGCGTCGCGCGGCGTGTTGGCGTGCACCGTCGTCATCGAGCCTTCGTGGCCGGTGTTCATGGCTTGGAGCATGTCGATCACCTCGGCGCCGCGCACCTCGCCCACGATGATGCGGTCGGGCCGCATGCGCAGGCTGTTGCGCATCAGGGCGCGCTGCGTGACCTCGCCCTTGCCCTCGATGTTCGGCGGGCGCGTCTCGAGGCGCACGACATGCGGCTGCTGCAGCTGCAGCTCGGCGGCGTCCTCGATGGTGACGATGCGCTCGGCGGCCGGAATGGACCCCGACAGGATGTTGAGGAGCGTCGTCTTGCCGGAGCCGGTGCCGCCCGAGACCAGGATGTTGAGCTTCGCTTTCACGAGCCCGTCGAGCAGCTCGGCCATTTCGGGCGTGAACGCCTTGAGGCGCACCAGGTCCTCGGCGCGCAGCGGCACCACCGCGAAGCGCCGGATGGAGAGCGCCGGGCCGTCGAGCGCGAGCGGCGGGATGATCGCGTTCACGCGCGAGCCGTCGGCGAGCCGGGCGTCCACCATCGGTGTGGACTCGTCGATGCGCCGCCCCACCGCCGAGACGATCTTGTCGATGATCTTCAGCAGATGCGCGTTGCTCGCGAAGCGCACGGGCACCGGCTGCAGGCGGCCGGCGCGCTCGACGTAGACCTGACGGAAGCCGTTGACCATGATCTCCGACACCGTCGGGTCGGCCAGCAGCGGCTCGAGCGGCCCCAGCCCGAGCACCTCGTGCTGGATGTCCTTCACGATCTGCTGGCGCTCGGCGGCGTTCACCGGCGCGGCCTCGTCCTCGAGCAGGCGCTCGACGATGTGGCGAATCTCCGTGCGCACGCGCTCCGCCGGCAGCGCCTCGAGCGCAGCGAGGTCCACGCGGTCGAGCAGCTTCTTGTGGATGCGGGTGCCGAGCTCGTAGTAGGCCGAATCCTCCGCCGCGACGGGGCGCCGTCCCTGCTCCAGCCGTTCCCGAATGGTGCTCATGCAGGCCTCCTGGTCACAGCAGGCTCGGCAGCACGCTGCGCAGCCAGCCGCCGCTCGACTTCTTCAGCTCCAGGAGCTCGGCGGCGATCTCGCGCAGCGCGCGCGCGATCGGGTCGCGCGGCGCGAGCTCCAGCAGCGGCACGCCCTGGTTGACCGCATCGGCGGCTGCACGGTAGCTGTTCGGGATGGCGCGCCAGGGCTCCTGGCGCAGCGTTCCCGCGGCATCGCCGAGCGTGATCGGCCCGGCCTTGTCGTAGCGGTTGACGAGGAGCCGGATCTTGTCCTTGCCGTAGCCCAGCGCCCCCAGCATGCCGAGCAGGCGCTTCGCGCCGTGCAGCGAGGGGACGCTGAGCTGCAGCACCGGCATGATGCGCTCGGCGCGGTCGAGCGCCCGCAGGCTGCGCTCGTCCAGCGTGCGGCCGGCGTCGACCACCACCACGTCGTAACGGCCGGCGGCGACCTCGAGCAGCCTATCGATGCTCTCCGCAGAGATCTCCTCGGTGCGCTCGGGCGCGTCGGGCGCGGCGAGGACATGGAAGCCGGGCGAGATCTGCAGCATGCTGGAGGCGAGCAGCTCGCCGTCGAGCCGGCGCACCTGCTGGGCCACCTCCGCCAGGGTGCAGGTCGGGCGGCGCTGCGTGACATGCAGGGCCGCGTCGCCGCAGGCGAAATTGAGGTCGAGCAGTGCCACCTTGCGCCCGGACTCGGCGGCGATGGCATGCGCGAGGTTGCTCGCGAGGAACGTGGCGCCGCTGCCGCCCTTGCAGCCGACGAACGCGTACAGCACGCCGCGCCGGCGCGCCGGCGCCGCCGGCAGGCGCTGCTGGGCGCGCGCCACGGCCTCCACCAGCGCCTCGCGCTCGATCGGTACCGGCAGCACGTCGCGTACGCCGACCCGCATGGCATGGCGCAGGAAATCGGGCGACTGGCTCGGCGAGAGCAGGATCACGGCGAGCGCCGGATGCCGCGCCGCCAGCTGCTCGAGCGCGGAAAGCTCGCTGGTGTCGTGGTGCGCGCCCTCGACGAGGAGGATCTGCGGCTCTTCGGCGTCGGCCAGCCGCCCCGCCTCGCCCGCGGCGCCGGCCATCGCCACGACGCGCGCTTCGCGGTTCCAGTCCTGCAGCAGCTCGAGAAGGTGCTCGCGCATCGCCGGCTGCTGGCAGACGACGCCGAGCTTCAGGCGGTGGATCACGCTGGAGACGATCGGGTCACGATGCATGTCGTCGAGTTTCCTCTGGGTTCGCTAGTTGCACACCGGGTTGGCTTCGCCCTCGTCGTTCACGCTCTGCAGGCTTTCGCGCGGCAGGGACGTGGTGAACGCGGGAACCGGAATCGCCCCTGGCGCGAGAAACCAGGGGTTGTAGGCGGCGCCGGAGAGGCTTACGCGCACGCTCTGGCAGTTGCTGCGGCTGCAGCCGCTCGGCAGGTAGTCGACGACGATCTGCGCCGTGCTGAGCGAGAGCTGCGGCACGCGGATCTGGATCGCCTGGCGCACCGTGGCGGCGCCAGGGTCGCAGACCACCGCCACGCGGGCGCCCGCGCGCGTCGCGTCGGCCACCGCTTCCAGCGTATGCAGCCAGTGGCCGAAGCCGACGATGGCGAGCAGCGCCGTCACGAAGACCACCGCAACCAGGGCGAACTCGACCGCCACGGATCCGAGCTCGGGATGGGGGCGCGGGGGTGGCATGGTCAGAGGGCCTGGCGGAGCGTGACGCCGATGGCGCCGAAGGCGAGCGAGTCGATGCCGAACAGCGCCGGCGCGAACGGCGCGAACGACTGGTACACGAACGGGCTGCCGGCGCCGCCGATGGTCACGGTGACGAGGTTCGCGACGCCCGTGCCGAGCGGCACGCCGGCGTGCGTGCCGGGGCAGCTCGCCGGGTCGCAGATCGACACCATCTCAAGCGCGAGGCCGTGCACCAGCGGGCTGCCGGTGCAGGTGGCGTTGCCGTACACCGCTGTGCAGCGCGCCCGCGCCACCAGGGCGCCGTAATCCGGGTCGCCCGGGGCCTGGGTCGACATCAGCCGGGCGGCGTCGCGCGCCGCCTTGGCGAGGGTGTTGTAGGAGTAGAGCGCCCGGCCGAACTCGGTGATGCCCACCAGGATCACGAGCAGAGGGATGACGAGCAGGGCGAACTCGACCGCCGCCGCGCCGCGCTCTGCCCGGCCGAGAAGGGGTCGCCTCATTGGACGAGCACCGGGACGAGCGGGCCGTGCGAGCCCCCCGCGAGCCCGGAAGTGGCGCACGGCGTGGACGGGTCGTCGGCGCGGCCCACGTATTCCAGCAGCACGTTGTCCTGTGGCGAGCCGATGGGGTGCAGCATGAGCACGCAGGCGTAGCCCTGGATCGCCACCGTCTGCGAGCTCGCCCAGGCGGCGCAATCCACGATCGGCGCGACGGCGAGGCGGCGGCTCGCGCCGTGGCTCGCATGCTCGGCTGCGGTGATCGCGCGATAGCCGCCGCTGATGGCGAGCCCCGTCTGCGCGTTGCCCTGGTAGGGCGCATTGACGCTTCGGCGGTTGGCGAGGAAGTCCGGCAGCGCGTTGCGCTGCGAGGGCCAGTTGGTGGGCGTGTAGGCGTAGCCGGTGAAGTCCGGCGGCGCGCTCTCCGGCCCGCTCTGGCCGCCCTGGTACAGGCCGAAGCGCGTGTTCCACGCGCGCGCGGCGGCGTTGCCGAGGATGCCGGTCTGGCCGACCTGGGAGCTGATGCCGGTATTGCAGGTGCCCGTGCCGGTGAGCATCTCGCCCACCTCGTTCGCGCCGCCCTGCGGCGGCGTGAAATCGATCCAGTTGAAGCTGCCGGTGGAACCGCCGCCGGCGTCGAAGCGCGCCTGCAGCCAATCGCCGGGAGTCATGCCGAAGCCCGGGCCCGCGCCCTGCAGGCACACGCCCATCGGCAGGGCGCAACTGGTCTGTGCCGGCGCGAGCGTCGCCACGGCCCGCGCGCCCACGGCCTGATCGCCGATGCCGAGCAGGCGTGCGACCGTCATCGGCACGTTCGGCAGGTTGAGCGTGCACATCGCGTAGCGGGCATCGGCCGGAGCGCCTTCGGCGCGCGTGAGGTAGCCGGAGTTGGGCGAAAGCGCGTTGCTAAAGCGGATGTCGGCGGCCTCGATGGCGACCGGCGTGCTCTGGAAGTTGACGGAATTGCGAGCGCCGATCGCCATGCCCGCGTTTTCGGCGCGCACCAGCGCGTCCGCGTCCCCGCTCAGCTCGTAGGCCGCGGCGAGCGCGCACGCATCGGCCGCGTTGTAGAGCTCCGCCTTCATGACGTAGAGCCTGCCCAGGTCGACCACCAGGCCGAGGAAGCCGAGCAGCGCGACGAGGCTGAAGGCGACGGCGATGGCGACGGTGCCTTTCTCGCGCGACGCCGGCAGGACGGGGCGCATGGAGAGCGGCTCACTGCCCGGCGGCCGGCGCCGCGTTGATGATGACGAAAGTCGGCGGCGGGGCGCGGAAGGACTCGTGGTAGCGCTCGATCCCCGCCGCGGCGGGCGCGCCGCCGAGGCCCGCGACGGGGTCGGTGCTGCGCGAGGCCTGCGGATCGATCGTCTGCTGCGCCTTGGCGGTGCTCACCGCAAGGCCGAGCGCCGCGTCGGTGCGCGGCGCCGGGGATGCGCAGGCGCCGAGCGCCGCGCAGAGAAAAAGGCTGGTCAGGGCTCTCATCGGGCTCCTCATTTGGTCTCGAAGCCGCCGCGGCGCGGCTCGGGGCGACGGCCTTCCAGCGTGCCGCCGATGTGCACCTCGGCGGGCGAGGGCGGCAGGAAGGCG
>DATLGR010000487.1:0-1545 GCA_035540415.1 Burkholderiales bacterium
GGGTGAAGCAGGCGCCGCGACCGATGCCCTCGCTCGAGACTTCGATCGAGCCGCCGTGCTGCTCGACCAGGTGCTTGGCGATGGCGAGCCCCAGGCCCAGGCCGCCGTGGCGGCGCGTGGTGCGGCTGTCGGCCTGGCGGAAGCGCTCGAACACCGCGGGCAGGAACGCCGGCTCGATGCCGACGCCGGTGTCGCGCACGACGATCAGCACCGTGCCCTCCTCGGCCTCGCAGCGCACGCTGATGCGGCCGCCGGCGGGCGTGAACTTGAGCGCGTTCGAGAGCAGGTTGCCGAGCACCTGCTGCAGCCGCTTCGCGTCGCCCTCCACCGGCGGCACGTCCTCGGCCACCGACGTGGCGAGCTCGATGCCGCGCTTTTGCGCCTCGGGCCGCAGCGCGCTCGCCGCCGACTCGACGATCTCGCCCGGCAGCAGCGGCTGGCGGTCGAGCTCGAGCTTGCCCGCCGCGATGCGCGAGACGTCGAGAATGTCCTCGATGAGCTGCGCCTGCAGGCGCGCATTGCGCCCGATGATCTCGACCGCCTCGCGGAACAGGCCCGGGCTCAGCTTGCCCGACTGCAGGATGTGCACCCAGCCGAGCACCGCGTTGAGCGGCGTGCGCAGCTCGTGCGAGAGCACCGCGAGGAACTCGTCCTTGAGCCGCGCCGCCTCGTGCGCGGCGTCCAGGCGCGCGAGCTCGGCGCTCTTGCGCCGCGTGACGTCCATGCAGACGCCCGACATGGCGACTGGCCGGCCGTCGCGCATCTCCACCCTGCCCTTGCCCTCCACCCAGCGCACGGTGCCGTCGGGTGCGACGATGCGGTACTCGGCCTCGTGCGGCACGCCGGTGGCCATGGCGCGCCGCGCCGAGGCGAGCACGCGGTCGCGATCCTCGGGATGGATTTCGCGCTCATAGCTCGCGAAGCTGCCGTCGAAGGTGCCCGGCGGCAGGCCGTGGATGCGCTCGAGGTTCTCCGACCAACGCACCCGGTTGGCGACGAGGTCCCAGTCCCAGGTGCCCATGCGCGCGGCGTCCAGCGCGAAGCGCAGGCGCTCCTCGCTGCGCCGCGCGCGGGCCTCGGCTCGCGTGCGCGCCACCGCGAAGGCGACCTGCGCCGCGATCACGCCGGCGAGCTCGAGCTCGGCCTCGGTGAGCGCGTGCGGCTCGCCGTAATAGAGCATGAACTTGCCGATCACGCGCGCCTCGCTCACCAGCGGAATGAAGGCGAGCGCGCGGATGCGCTCGGCGGCGAACACCGGCAGATAGGCGCCGAGCTCCGCGTCGGCTTCGACGTCGGCCACGCCGATCGGTGCCGCGTCGGGGGTTTCGGGCGTCCAGGGCGTGTGGCCCTCGACCGCCTGGCGATAGGCGTCCGACAGCCCGCGCCAGGCCTTGAAGCGCATCACGCCGTCGTCATCGAAGAGCAGGATCGAGGCGCGCTCCACGCGCAACCCCTCGGCGAGCGCATCGAGCGCCGCCTGGTAGATCTCCTCGACGGTGCGCGAGCCGCCGATCGCGCGCGTCAGCGCGAGGCAGGTGGCGATGG
>DATLGR010000488.1:0-17195 GCA_035540415.1 Burkholderiales bacterium
GGGTGCGCCTGCTGCGCCCGCTTCAGGGCGCGCTCAACCTGGCGGCGGAGCGCCCCGGGCTGCGCGGCCTCGCCGCGCTGGCCATGCCGATGGCGGCGCTCGCCGATGCCTGCGGACGGCGGCTCGCCCGCGCGCCGCGGCTGCCGCCGCTGGCGGAGGCGCCGCTCGAAGCGGCCGCGCTCGCCGAGGCGCTGCACGAGCACCGCGGCGCATTCGCCCTGCGGCCCGACTACGATGCGGCGACGCTCGAATGGCTGCTCTTCCAGGCCCGGCAGAAGCGCCGGTACGGCACGCTCGAGGGTGCGGTGCTGCGCGAGGCGAACGGCCGCACCGCGGGCTGGTTCCTCTACTACCTCAATCCCCGCATGTGCCAGGTGCTGCAGATCGGGGGCCGGCGCGAGCGCCTCGGCGAGGTGCTCGAGCAGCTCTTCCGGCACGCGCGCCGTCGCGGCGCGGTGGCGATCCAGGGCCGCCTCGAGCCGCATCTCACCCTCGCGCTGCAGGGCCGGCGCTGCCTGCTGCAAAGCCGCAGCATCCATACGCTGCTGCACGCGCGCGACGCGAACCTGCTCGTTCCCTTCTACAGCGGCGACGCGTTCTTCACCCGCCTGGAAGGCGAGTGGTGGACGCGCTTCTCGGACGAAGCGCCGCACGGCGCCGGCGACACGCGCGACGTCGGGCGCAAGCCGAAGCTCGCCGCGCCGGTCAGCGCCGCGGTGCGCTGACCTCGCCGGCTCACTTCTTGGCCGATTTTTCCGCCGCCGCCCTCGCCAGCGCCGCCACGTCGAGCTTCGGCTTGGCGGGCGCGGCGGCCGGCGTCGGCGCCGCGGTGGCGGCAGGGCCGGCGCGCGGCGCGAAGTCGAGGTTGATCAGGTCGCCGAGCTGATCGGCGTAGGCCTCGCGCACCTTCTTCATCGCAGGCAGGGCGCGCTTGAAGGCCTCCACCAGCGCCGGGTCGAAGCGCGTGCCGCCGGCGCGGACGATCTCGCCCGCGGCGCGCTCGATCTCGAGGGCGTCGCGGTAGAACTGGGTGGTGGTCATGGCCTCGAAGGTGTCGACGATGGCCATGGCGCGCCCGGGCCAGGGAATGGCCTCGCCCTTGAGCCCCTGCGGGTAGCCCGAGCCGTCCCAGGCCTCGTGGTGGGTGAGCGCGATCTGGCGGGCGAGCCTGAGCAGGGGGTCGGCATGCTCGCCGATGATCTCGGCACCGAGCTGCGGATGGCGCTTCACCCGTTCCCAGTCGGGCGCCGAGAGCTTCTCGCGCTTGCGCAGGATCTCGGCCGGCACCCCGAGCTTGCCCAGGTCGTGCAGCGGCGCGGCCTTGGACATCATGTCGGCGAGCTCGGGCTTCGCCCCGGCGGCCTGTGCGAGCAGCTTCGCGTAGTGCGACAGGCGCACGACGCGGTTGCCGACGGCGGCGCTCTCGTGCAGCTCCATGGCGCGCGCGAGCCGGCGGATGAGCTCGGCGCGCGTCTGCTCGAGCTGCGCCGTGCGGGTGCGCACCAGGCGCTCGAGCTCATGGCGCTGGCTGTTGAGGGCGATCTGCGTGGCCACGCGCGCCCGCAGCACCTGGGCATCGATCGGCTTGGTGATGAAGTCCGCCGCGCCGAGCGCGAGCGCCTCGATTTCGTCCTGCGCTTGGCTGCGCGCGGTGAGGAACACGATGGGGATGCCGGCCGTGGGCGCCTCCGCCTTGAGCGCCTGGCAGACCTCGAAGCCCGAGACGTCGGGCATGTCGACGTCGAGCAGGATGAGCTCGGGGCGCGGCTCGGCGAAGGCGGCGCTGATCGCGTCGCCGGCATTGCCGACGGCGATGACCCGGTACTTGTCCGCGAGGATCCTGCCGAGGAGCGCGAGGAGATCGGGGTCGTCGTCGACGCACAGGATCACCGGCCGCGGATCGGCGCTCACGCGCGCCGGCTCCGGCGAGCCCCCGCGAGCAGGCGCTCGAACGCGCCGGCCTCGACCGGCTCTCCGTAGAGGAACCCCTGCACCTCGTCGCAACCTTGCCGGCGCAGGAAGCGAAGCTGGCCGTCGGTCTCGACGCCTTCCGCGACCACGCGCAGATGCAGGGCATGGCCGAGCGAGACGATGGCCTGCGCGAGCACGCCCTGGTCGCCGCGCCCGGCCCCCTCCTCGCCTTCGACCCCGATGTCGCGCACGAACGAGCGGTCGATCTTGAGCTTGTCGATGGGCAGCGTGCGCAGGTAGGCGAGGCTCGAGTAGCCGGTGCCGAAGTCGTCGACCGCGAGCGCCACGCCGAGCGACTTCAGCCCCTGGAGCGTGGCGATGCCCGCCTCGACGTTGTGCATGACGGTGCTCTCGGTGAGCTCCATCTCCAGGCGGCGCGGGTCGAGCCCCGTCTCCTCGAGCACCCGCGACACCAGCCGCACCAGGCCCTCCTGGCGGAACTGGCGCGCCGAGAGGTTCACCGACACCGCCCCGGGCTCCAGGCCCGCGTCGATCCACGCGCGCGCCTGGCGGCAGGCCTCGCGCAGCACGAGCTCGCCCAGCGGCACGATGAGGCCGGTCTCCTCGGCAAGCGGGATGAATCGTGCCGGGCGCACCAGGCCCCATTCGGGGTGGCGCCAGCGCGCGAGCGCCTCGGCGCCGCAGATCGCGCCGCTCGCCAGATCCACGCGCGGCTGGTAATGCACGGTGAACTCGCCGCGCTCCAGCGCCCGGCGCAGCGCGTGCTCCAGCGCGAGCCGCTCGTTCACCCGCTCGTTCATCTCCGAGGTGTAGAACTGGAAGTTGTTGCGGCCGTGGTCCTTGGCGCGGTACATCGCCGCGTCGGCGTTCTTCAGCAGCGTATCGACGTCCTCGCCGTCCTGCGGGTACAGGCTGATCCCGGCGCTGCAGGTGACCACCAGCTCCTTGCCCCCGATCAGCACCGGCTCGGCCACCGCGGCGGTGATGCGCTGCATGGCGCGGAAGATCACCTCCTCGCCCGCCTGGCCGTTCAGGACCAGCACGAACTCGTCGCCGCCCAGGCGCGCCACCGTGTCGCCCTCGCGCAGCGCGCCGCGCAGGCGCTCGGCCACCACCTTCAGCAGCGCGTCGCCGCTCGAGTGGCCCAGGCTGTCGTTCACGAACTTGAAGTGGTCGAGGTCGATGAAGACCACCGCGGTGGCGCGCCGCAGGCGCTGGCCGCGGACCGATTGCCGCAGCCGGTCCTGCAGCAGGCTGCGGTTCGGCAGCCCGGTGAGCGCGTCGTAGTTGGCCTGGTGCTCGAGCGCGACCTGGTAGCGCTTGCGCTCGATGGAGTAATGCATCGCGCGCATCAGGAGCTCCCGGTCGAGGCGGCCCTTCGCGAGGTAGTCCTGGGCGCCGGCCTTGACGGCCGCGAGCGCGAGGCGGCGATCGTCGTTGCCGGTGAGCACGATGATGGGGACGTTCGGCGCCTGCGCGTAGACCCGCGTGAAGGTCTCCAGGCCCAGGCTGTCGGGCAGCGACAGATCGAGCAGCACCAGCGCGAAGGGCTCTTCGCGCAGGCGCGCGAGGCCCTGCGAGAGCCTTCCCGCCCAGTGCAGCGCGAAGGGCGCCTCGGCCTCCTCCGCGAGCATCTCGCGGATGAGCCGGGCATCCCCCGGGTTGTCCTCGATGAGGAGGACGCTCTGCATGTCAGGTGCCGTTGGGCGGCAGGGTGACCACCGTGAGCCAGAAGCGGTCGATGGACTTCACCACGACGATGAACTTCTCGAGGTCGACCGGCTTGGTCACGTAGCAATTGGCGTGGAGGTTGTAGGTGCGCAGCACGTCCTCCTCGGCCTTGGAGGTGGTGAGCACCACCACCGGGATGCGCTTGAGCTCCTCGTCGCTCTTGATGTCCTGCAGCACCTCGCGGCCGTCCTTCTTGGGCAGGTTGAGGTCGAGCAGGATGATGTCGGGCCGCGGCACGCCGGCGAAGCGCCCCTCGCGCCGCAGGAACTGCATCGCCTCGACCCCGTCCTTGACCCAGTGCAGGTTGCTGAAGACCTTGCCTTCCTTCAGCGCCTCGCGCGTCAGCCGCTCGTCGCCGGGATTGTCCTCCACCAGCAGAATCTCGACCGGCCGGTTCTCATCCACCATGCTCTCCCCCTCGTTCGCGTTGTCGCTTCGGCAGCGTGAAGATGAACGCGCTGCCCGCCCCCGGCGCCGACTCCACCCGGAGCTGGCCGCCGTGGCGCTCGACCACCTTCTTGCAGATCGCAAGCCCGATGCCCGTGCCCGGATACTCCGCCTTGTTGTGCAGCCGCTGGAACACCATGAAGATGCGCTCGAAGTACTGCGGCTCGATGCCGATGCCGTTGTCGGCCACGCGCAGCTCCCAGGCCTCGCCCCGGTCGGCAGCCTCGACGCGGATGCGCGGCGCGGCGGGGCCGCGGAACTTGAGGGCGTTGCCGATCAGGTTCTGGAACAGCTGCGCGAGCTGCGGCTCGTCGGCCGGCAGCGTCGGCAGGGGATCGGCGCTCACCTCGGCGCCGGCTTCCTCGATCGCCGTCTTGAGGTTGGCGAGGGCGCGCGCGAGCGGGCGCCCCAGGTCCACCGGCTTGAACTCGCGTCCCTTGGTGCCCACGCGCGAGTAGGCGAGCAGGTCCTCGATCAGCTGCTTCATGCGCGCCGCGCCGTCCACGATGTAGCCCATGAACTCGCGCGCGTCGGGGTCGAGCCGGTCCTGGTGGCGCCGGGCGAGCAGCTGCGTGTAGCTTGCCACCATGCGCAGCGGCTCCTGCAGGTCGTGCGAGGCGACGTAGGCGAACTGCTCGAGCTCCGCATTGCTGCGCTGCAGCTCCTCGTGTGCGGCGCGCAGCGCGCGCTCGGCCTCCTTGCGCTCGGTGATGTCGTCGAACATCGCCACCTCGTACTGCGGCGCGCCGGCCGCGTCGCGCACCAGGGCGACCCCCAGGCTGACCCAGACCGGGGCGCCGTCGCGGCGCACGTAGCGCTTCTCGAAGCGCACCGACTCGCGCCGGCCCTCGCGCACCAGGGCGCGCTGCGCGTCGGTGACGTCGCGGTCCTCGGGATGCGAGATGTCCTTGACCGAGCGGCCGAGAAGCTCGCCTTCGGCGTAGCCGAGCATCTCGCACAGCCGTCGATTGACCCGCAGCAGCCGCCCGTCGAGGCTCACGTGCGCGATGCCCGACGCGGCGAGCTCGAAGGTGCTGCGAAACTGCGCCTCGCTCTGCAGGAGCGCCGCCTCGGCGCGCCGGCGCGCGGTGATGTCCGCGACGGTCGAGACCACGCCGTAGTAGCGCTCCTCGCCGGGACGGTGCAGGAACGCGGTGTTCACCGAAAGCCACGTCACCGCGCCGCCCGGGCGCTGGATGCCGATGACCATGTTGGACTGCGGCTCGCCGCTGCGCAGGGTGATGCGCGTGGGCCGGTCCTCGGGCCGCAGCGGGGAGCCGTCGGCCTTGACGCAGGGCAGCAGCGAGGTGAAGCCCGCCGCGCCGACGATCTGGGAGAGCGGCAGACCGATGATGCGCTCGGCGGCAAGGTTGGCGGCCGTGACGCGCAGCTCGCGGTCGTAGACGAGGATGCCTTCGTTCGCCGAGTCGACGATCGAGCGCCAGTGCGCCTCGGTGTCGCGCAGCGCCGCCTCGGCGAGCTTGCGCGCGGTGACGTCCTCGAGCACCGAGATGGCATACAGGGGCCGCCCCGCGGCGTCTCGCTCGATGGCGATGACGATGCTCATCCACACCATCGAGCCGTCCTTGCGCCGGTAGCGCTTCTCCAGGCGCGCCGAGTCGATCTCGCCGGCAATCACGCGCGCGCGCGGAGCGTCGGCGACGTCGCGGTCCTCGGGGTGGGAGATGTCCTTGACGGAGAGGCCGGTCAGCTCCTGCGCCGTGTAGCCGAGGATCTCGCACAGGCGCCGGTTCACGCGCAGGAACCGCCCCTCCAGGCTGACGTGCGCGATGCCGGAGCCGGCGAGCTCGAAGGTGCGCCGGTAGCGCGCCTCGCTTTCGCGCAGCGCCGATTCGCTCGCGCGGAGCGCCTCCTCCGCGCTCTTGCGCGCGGTGACGTCCTCGTAGACCGCGATCTCGTATTGCGGCCGCCCGCCGGCGTCGCGCTCGAGCACCAGGGTGAGCGACGCCCAGATCACCGTCCGATCCTTGCGCAGGTAGCGCTTCTCCAGGCGCACCGAGCCGATCTCGCCCGCGTAGAGGCGCCGGCGCTGCTGGTCGACGACGTCCATGTCGTCGGGATGCGAGATGTCCTTGCCGCGCAGCGCGAGCAGCTCGGCTTCCGGGTAGCCGAGGATCTCGCACAGCCGCCGGTTCACGCGCAGAAAGCGCCGGTCGAGGCCGATGTGCGCGAGCCCGGAGCCCGCCAGCTCGAAGGTGCGCCGGTAGCGCTCCTCGCTCTCGCGCAGCGCCTCGAGCTCGGGAAAGCGCGCCGCCGCGCCGCTATCCTCCCCCTGCGCCCGTTTTGCCGGCCTTGCCCTGGGCATGCGGCATTCTAATCGCGAACCCCCGGCGGGGGCGCCTCGCGCAGCGCCGACTTGAGCACTTTGCCCAGGGCGTTGCGCGGCAGCGAATCGACGATGACCACGTGGCGGGGCTTCTTGTAGCCGGCGAGCCGGCCGCGGCAGTGCTCGAGGACCGCCTGCGCCGAGAGCCGCGCGCCGGGGCGCGGCTCCACGTACGCCGCCACGGCCTCGCCGTACAGCGCATCGGGCACGCCGATGACCGCGGCTTCCGCGATCTCGGGGTGCTCGGCGAGGACCTGCTCGACTTCCTTCGAGTAGACGTTGTAGCCGCCCGTGACGACCATGTCTTTCTTGCGGTCGACGATGTAGAGGTAGCCTTCGGCGTCGATCCGGGCGAGGTCGCCGGTGCAGAACCAGCCGTCGCGAAAGGCTTCGGCGTTCGCCTGCGGCCGGTTGAAGTAGCCGCGCATCACCGCATCCCGCCCGCGCACCAGGAGCTCGCCCGCTTCCAGGCGCACCTCCACGCCGGGCAGCGGCCGCCCCACGGTGCCCGGCCGCGCGAGCTGCTCCTCGAGCGAGGCGCTCGCGACCGCCGCCTCGGACATCCCGTAGACGGCGAAAAAGCGCGCCTGCGGCAGCAGCGCCGCCGTCTCCCGCAGCAGGGCCGCCGGAAAGGCCTCGGTGGAGACGATGACGCGCGCGAGCGAGCGCAGGCGGCCCGGGTCGCCGCGCAGCACCGGCAGCAGCATGCGGATCACCGTCGGCGGAAGCCCCGCCACGCTGACCCGCTCGCGCTCGATGAGGGCGAGCGCCTCGCCGGGGTCGAACTTCTCCATGACCACCAGCGTGGCGCCCAGGCCGAGCGCGTTCACGAGCCGCGCGATGCCGGCGCGGTGGGCGAGCGGGGTGGTGGCGAGGAACACGTCGTCTTCGCCGATGCCCCAGGCGGCGACGTGATGGTCCAGGTTCTGCACGATGACGTTGGCGTGCGTCAGCACCGCCCCCTTGGGCCGCCCGGTGGTGCCCGAGGTGTAGAGGATGAGGCAGTCCTCGGGCTCCGAGGGCGCCTCGGCGGCCAGGTCCGCGACGATCGCCTCGGCCTCGGGCGGGGCGAGGCGCGGGTTGATCGGCGCGAGCACCGCGCCCGCCGCCCACGCGGCGCAGGCGCGCACCACGAACTCGACGCCGTTGGGCAGGCGCAGGGGCACGCGCGTGCGCGCCGCGGGCGCCCCGGCGGCGCGCACTGCGCGGACCAGCTCGGCATAGGTCAGGCGCTCGGACCCGCACACGAGCGCCGTGTGCCGGGGCCGGCGCTCGGCCTGGCGCAGGAGAAGGCTGCCGAGGCGGCTCAGGGCTTCTTGCGCCGGTAGGCGCCCAGGCCGGGCTTGTAGGACTTCTCGTCCAGGAACTGGCGCAGCCCCTCGTCGCGGCCGCGCTCCGGATCCATGAAGGCGGTCTGGTCCGACTTGGCGAACAGGTACTCCGCCGCCTCCTCCCACGACAGGCGCGCGGCATGGCGCAGCGCCGTCTTCGCCTGGCGCAGGACCGTCGGATTCTTTGCGCGCAGGGTCTGGGCCAGCTCGCGCACCCGCGCGCGCAGCCGCTCGCGCGGCACCGACTCGTTCACCAGGCGCAGCTCGGCGGCGCGCCGGCCGTCGAAGGTCTCCCCGGTCATCACGTAGTACATCGCGTCGCGCGCGCTCATCACCGTCGAGATGGCCTTGCACACCACGCCCGCCGGAATGATGCCCCAGTTGATTTCCGACAGGCCGAACACGGCCTCGTCCGCGGCGATCGCCAGGTCGCAGGCGACCAGCGGGGTGAAGGCGCCGCCGAAGCACCAGCCGTTGACCATGGCGATGGTGGGCTTCGGATAGTGCAGCAGCCCGCGCCACTGCCAGGCGGCGTTCAGGCGATAGACGCGGGCGCGCTCCACCGGGCTCGCGCCGTCGCTCGCGCGGAAGTAGTCCTTGAGGTCCATGCCGGAGGAGAACGCTTCGCCCGCGCCGGTGAGCACGAGCACCTCGCAGCGCTCGTCGGTCTCCAGCCGCTCGAGCAGCTCGACCATTTCGCGCGCCATCTCGATGCTGATGGCGTTCTTCTTCTGCGGCCGGCTCATCGCCACCCAGGCGATGCCCTCGTCGAGCTCGAGCGTCACGGTGTTCATGGGTGCGTCCCGTACGGTTGGTAGAGGCCCTTCGCCATCGCCTTGTGCGCCGCGAGCGGCACCAGCATCTCGAGCACCGGCACCGCCACGCCGCGCGCGCGGGCGTACTCGAGCGGGGCGCGAAGCTGCGCCTCGATCTCCAGGGGGCGCCCGAGCAGGTAGTCCTGCAGCATCGAGGGCTTGTGCCCCTGGGCGCCGGAGCGGTGGCCCCCGGCCGGGCGCTGCGGCGCGCGGGCCACATCGATGCCGTGCGCGGCGGCGATGGCGAGCGCCTCCTCGCGCAGGCGGCGGCCGAGCTCGGCGAGCGCGGGGTCGGCCGCGACTTCCGAGACCGACGCCTCGGTGAGCAGGCACAGCGCCGAGTTGGCGATGTTCTGGGCGAGCTTCGCCCAGACCGATACGCGCACGTCGGGGACCGGCGGCGACGAGACGCCGCAGCCCTCGAGCGCCGCGCGCAGCGCATGGACCGCCGGCAGGTCCTCGCGGTTCGCATTGCCGATCACGAGCATGTTGTTGTTCGGCACGAAGTTGCGCACCACGCCGGGCTCGATCACCTCGTTGGCCGAATACACGACGCCGCCCACCACGTTGCGTGCGGGAATCGCGCGCGCCAGCGCACCGCCCGGGTCGAGCGCCGGCAACGGCGGCGCGTGCCACCACGGGATGCCGTTCTGCGCGAACACCACCGCGGTGCCCGCGTCCATCAGCGGCGCCGCGGCGGCAGCGAAGGCGCCGAGCGCGTTGGCCTTGAGCGCGACGATGATCGCCTCCTGGGGGCCCGCCGGGTCGGTGCGCACGCGCCCCGCAATCACCTCCTCGCCATGCAGGAGCGTCGCGCCGCGCGTGCGGTAGGCCTCGAGCTGCGCCCCGCGCGCGACCACCGAGACATCGTGCCCCGCGGCGGCGAGCCGCGCCGCGAAGTGCCCGCCGACCGCGCCGGCGCCGAACACGCAGATTCGCATCGGCCGATTCTAGCTACACTGGCGGCTTTTCAGCGTGCTCACCGCTCCATGCCGCAGACCATCCTCATCGCCGGCGCCGGCCTCGGCGGCCTGACCGCCGCCGCCTGCCTGCTGCAGAGGGGCTTTCGCGTGCGCGTGTTCGAGCAGGCGGCCCAGCTCGGCGAGATCGGCGCCGGCATCCAGCAAAGCGCCAACGCGGTCAAGGTGCTCTACCACCTCGGGCTGCGCGAAGCGCTGGAGCGCGTCGCGGTGCGGCCCGGCACCTATCAGTTCCGCCGCTTCGACACGGGCGAGCTCCTGCACGCGATTCCCTTCGCCGAGGCCCACGAGCGCACGCACGGCGCGCCCTACTACCACCTGCACCGCGCCGACTTTCACCGCATCCTCGTCGACAAGGTGCGCGCCCTGGATCCGGGCTGCATCGCGCTGAACGCGCGCGTCACCGGCTTCACCGAGAGCGCTTCCGGGGTCAGCGTCGCCCTCGCCGACGGCAGCCGCGTGCCCGGGGACCTGCTGGTGGGAGCCGACGGCATCCGCTCGGCGGTGCGCGCGCAGATCGCCGGCGAGACGCCGGTGAAGTACACGGGCTACGTCGCCTGGCGCCTGACCGTCCCGAGCGAGCGCCTGCCGGCCGGCGTCATGGACCGGGTGGGTACCGTGTGGTGCGGGCCGAAGAACCACTGCGTCACCTACTGGCTGCGCGCCGGCACGCTGCTCAACTTCGTCGGCTGCCCGGCGCATGCCGGCTGGGACGAGGAATCCTGGACCCAGCGCCGCCCCTGGCGCGAGCTCAAGGACGCCTACATCGGGTGGCACCCGGCGATCCAGGCGATCCTCGATGCGGCCGACCGCGACGAGTGCTATCGCTGGGCGCTCAACGACCGGCCGCCGATCCGGCGCTGGAGCACCGAGCGCGCAACGTTGCTCGGCGACGCGGCGCATCCGACCCTGCCCTTCCTCGCGCAGGGCGCCTGCATGGCGATCGAGGACGGCGCGATCCTCGCGCGCGCGCTCGAGGGCGCCGGCACGGTGCGCGAGGCGCTGGGCCTCTACGAGCGCGCGCGCGTCGAGCGTTGCGCGCGCGTGGTGACCGAATCGGCGCAGCACGGCGGCCTCTACCAGCTGAGCGACGAGCAGGCCATGAAGCGCGCCTTCGCGGAGCGAAACATCGCGCGCGAACGCGCCGAATGGCTGTACAACTACGACCCCCTGACCACGCCCCTCTCATGAAAATCTGCCGCTACGACGACAACCGCATCGGCCTCGTGCACGACGACGGCGTGCGCGACGTGACTTCGGTCGCCTCCGCGCTCGGACCGTTCGGCTACCCGCTGCCGCGCCACGATCCCTTCATCGCCCGGCTGGACGAGCTGAAGGGCCGGCTCGCCGACGCGGCGAAGCAGGCGAAGCCCGTGCCGCTGGAGCGCGTCAAGCTGCTCGCGCCGGTGGCGAACCCGGGCAAGATCATCGCCGCGCCCGTGAACTACACCAAGCACCTCGAAGAGGCGCTCGCCGACAAGGGCATCCACCACGGCAATCTCATCAACGAGATCCACAAGGCGGGCATGTTCCTCAAGGCCACGAGCGCCGTGGTGGGCCCGGGCGAGGGCGTCAAGCTCGTGCACACCGACCGGCGCAACGACCACGAAGTCGAGCTCGCGGTCGTCATCGGCCGCACGGCGAAGAACGTCCCCGCCGGCGAGGCGCTCGGCTGCGTCGCCGGCTACTGCATCGGCCTGGACATGACGATCCGCGGACCGGAGGAGCGCAGCTTCCGCAAGTCGCCGGACTCCTATTGCGTGCTCGGGCCATGGCTCGTCACGCCCGACGAGGTGGGCGACCCGGGCACGCTCGCGCTTTCCATCCGGGTGAACGGCGAGCCGCGCCAGCAGGCGAACACCAACGACCTCATCCTCGGCGTGGCGCAGCTTGTGGCCTGGGGCTCGTCCTTCTACACGCTGCATCCGGGCGACGTGATCCTCACGGGCACGCCGCAGGGCGTCGGACCGGTAAAGCCGGGCGACACGATGCTCGCCGCCATCGAGCGCATCGGCGAGATGCAGATCCGCGTGTCTTGAAAAGAAAACGGGGTCGGGCGCTCGCCCGACCCCGTGTGCTCACCAGCGACTACTGCTTTTTCTCGGGGTCCTGCGCGCTCGGCGCCGCAGTGCTGCCCGCGGCCGCGCCGCTCGCCGTCCCCGCGCCGGGCTTCGTGTCGCCCGCGCCCGTCGTGCCGGCCGCGGAGCCGGTCGTCGCGCCAGCGGTTCCGGCGGTGGAGCCAGTGCCGGTCGTACCGGTGCCGGTCGCGCCGGTGCCCCCGGCGGCCGCGCCGCCGGAGGTGCCCGCATCGGCGCCCTTCTGCGCATCCTTCTTCATGTCGTTCGCCGGCGGCGTCGCGCCAGGCGTGGTGGCCGTCGCGCCCGTGCCGGCCTTGTCGTTGGCCGGCGCGCCGGGCGTCGCGGTGCTGCCCGTCGCGGTACCGGCCGTGGCCCCCGCGCCCGCCTTGTCGGCCGGCGACGTGGCCGGCGCGGTGGCGGTGCCGGCAGGCGGCGGCGTGGTGGCCGGCGCCGTGGTGGTCTGGTCGCGGCCATCGCCGCACGCGGCCAGGCCGAAAGCAAGGGTTACTGCTGCTGCTATCGCGGAAAGCTTCATGGGTCCTCCGTGAGTTGGATCGTCTTATTCCAGCAAGACTCGCGCCCGGTCCCGGTGCTTGCGCCGGGTGCCGGGCGCGATCTGCGCCGTCCGGCCTAGCGGGTTCCGCCGGCGCCGGGACCGCCTGCCCCGGGGCCGCCCGGGGTCGTCTTGCCCGCGCCGCCCGGGGCCGCCTTGTTGGCGTTCTGGCGGTCGGCCGGCGCGCCTGGCTGCGCGGTGCCGCCGGCGGGAGCGGCACCCGTGCCGCCGGCGCCCGCGCCGGTGCCGGGCTCGCCGCAGCCGGCGAGTAGCGCGCCGCTCAGCGCGAACGAGACAGCGGCTAGCAATGCAGTACGTTTCATGTTCACCTCCAGGGTTGAGGAGACTTCGGGCGGAGCAAGGAATGGACCACAAATTCACCAAGGTGGTGCTCTTCACCGATCGCGACGGGCGTGCGCGCTTTCGTGAGGAATCGATCAGGCTCGACGAGGGCACGCCGCAGTCGCGCCTGTCAGCGGCGTACGCCGCGAGCGCCTACCAGCTGCGCAGGAGCCCCGTCGGCTTTCGCAGCGACTTCCACTGCACGGGAGCGCCGCAATGGGTGTTCGTGCTCGAGGGCGAGATGGAGATCGGCCTCCAGGACGGCACCACGCGCGTATTTTGCGCGGGCGGCCACTTCTTCTCGGCCGACCTGTTGCCCGACGGCGTCGCCTTCGATCCGGCGGTGCACGGCCACCGCAGCGCGCAGCGCGGCGCGGTGCCGCTGGTGACCCTGTTCCTGCGGCCCTAGCGCAGGAGCTGGGTCAGCGCGGCGAGCGCGAGCCCGACGAGCGCGCCGACCACGGTGCCGTTGATGCGGATGTACTGCAGGTCGGGGCCGATGTGCCGCTCGAGCTCCGCCACCAGCCGGTCCTCGCGCCAGGCGTTGATCTGGTCCTCGACGAAGCGGCCGAACTTCGCGCGGTGCTCCTCCACCAGCGCGGGCGCCGCGGCGAGGATCTGCTCGTCGAGCCATTGCTGGACGGCACGGTCGGCCTCCAGGGTGCGCCCCAGCTCGGCGGCGAAGGCGGCGAAGCGCCGCTCGAGGACCGAATCGGCGCCGGCGAGATCGGCGGCGAGCCACGCGCGCAGCTCGCCCCACAGCCCGCCGAGGTAGTCCGCGAGCGCGGGGTTGTCGAGCGCCTCGTCGCGCAGCCGGTGCACCGTGGCGCGCAGCACCGGGTCCTCCTTCAGGCGGGCGATGAAGCGCTCGACGATGCGGTCGAAGCGCTCGCGCAGCTCGTGGCCGCGGTCGGCGCGCACCTCGGAGACCTTGCGAAGCGCGACGTCGACGATGCGAAGCGCCGCGCGCTCGTCGAGCCGCAGGGAGAACATCTGGTTGAGGGTGCGCAGCAGCGGCGGCGCGTTCTTCTTCACCTCCTCGGCGATGAAGCGCCGCGTGTCCTCGCGCGCGAGCAGCTCGTCGAGCGCCGCCAGCGCCTCGTCGAGGAGCGCATGGTGGCGGCCGTTCTCGGTCAGGACCTCGAGCACCTGCGCGGCGAGCCCGGCGAGGTCGGCGCGGCGCAGGCCGGCCGCGGCGCTGCGCTGCAGGAACCCGCGCACGCGCGCGTCGTCGACGGCCGCGAGCGCGTGGCCCAGCGCGCGCGCCAGGAAGCCCGCGAGCGCCTCGGCGTTGCGCGGCGCCGTCAGCCAGCGGCACAGCGCCCGCGCCGGCCCGAAGGCGGCAATGCGCTCCACCACCGCCGGCGCGGAGAGGAAGTTGTGCTGGATGAACTCCGACAGTCCCTGCGCGATGCGCGCCTTGTTGCGCGGCAGGATGGCGGTGTGCGGGATGAAGCGCAGGCCGAGCGGGTGATGGAACAGCGCCACGACCGCGAACCAGTCGGCGATCGCGCCGATCATCGCCGCCTCCGAGGCGCGCGCCACGTAGAAGAGCCACGGGTGGCGCGGCTCCAGCAGGACGGCGGCGAGATGCACCAGGCCGGCCGCCACGAGCAGCCCCGTGGCGACCAGCTTCATGCGGCGGAGCTTGGTCATGGCCCGGGATGGTAATCCGCGGGCCGTCCGGGAAAGCCCCCGCCGCTAGCTCTTGGCGAGAATGCGGTCGAGCCGCTCCAGGTCGTTGATCACGCGCCAGTCGGCGGCGCCGGCGTCGATGACGCGCTTCTCCCAGGCCTGCAGCCGCCCGAGGTAGCGACGCGGGTCGATGTTGTCGGTGCCGAGCTTCACCACGTTCACCGCCACCACCCGGATGTTGCGCAGGTCGATGGGAAAGTCGCGCTGCGTCACCCGGTCGAGCTCCTCCTGCATGTCCGAGAAGATGACGATCGTGCGCGTGCCCGCTCCGGTCTCGGCGAGGAACAGCGCCCCCTGCAGCAGCGCGCCGGTGATGTCGGTATAGGCGCTGCCGCGCAGGATGCGGAACTCCGCCTCGACGCGGTCGCGGAAGGCGCGCTTCTGCGCGTTCGCCTGCGAGGGCCGCGCGTCGAAGGTCGCCTTCGCGACGATGTCCTGCTCGGTGAAGCTGCGGCTTCGCACGCGCGCGACGGCGAGCGAGTCGCCGGGCTGCAGGCTGCCCAGGAGGTAGTTGACGATGAGCTGCGCCTTGTGCGCCTCGCGGGCGTAGGTGCCCGAGGCGTCCACCAGCATGTAAACGGCCTGCGCGCGCAGGCGCTGGTCGCCGCAGCCGGCGAGCCCGAGCGCGGCGAGCGAGCCCAGGAAATGGCGTCGGTCCATGGCCGTCCTCCTCACGCGCGCGTGCGCTCGACGCCGGGCTCGGCGCGCGCCGCGTGCGCGCGCAGCGAGCGCTCGAGGGCGAGCGGCACCACGATGGCCACGTCGTACAGGCGCACCAGAACGCGGCTCGCGTGCCGGGCGGCGGCGGCGGCGAGCCGCAGCGCGAGCGCCGCGGCGCGCATCAGCGCCACGGCGAGCGCGCCGCCCACCGCGCGCGAGGAATGGATGAGCGACTCGAGCGGAATCGCGACGAAGGCGAGGGCGAACGGCAGCAGGAAGCCGAGCACCATCTGGCCCGCGGTCGGAATGCGCGCCAGCCAGCTCTCGGCCGCCGGCGGCGGCTGCGCCGCCAGCGACTGCAGCAGCGCCTGCTTGTCGGCGATCAGCAGGTCGCGCATCAGCGCGAGCGCCGCCTCCACCCCGGCGAGCGCCACCAGCAGCACGAGCGCGATCCAGACCATGCGCCGGCGCAGGCGCTCGTTCAGGTTGGCGATGCGCGGGAAAAGGTGCGTCACCCGCATGGCCTCGAGCAGGAACAGGCCCATCGAGGCCTCGACCAGGATGATCACCAGGGCCGCGACCTCGGAGGTGCGCAGGTTGGCGGTGAGGTAATCGCCCGCGCCCACCATCTCCGACATCGGCAGCGCGATCAGCTTGAAATTGATGAACGCGCCGCCGGCGGCCACCAGCATCACCAGCAGGGCGATGGCGAACTGCGTGAAGGCCGACACGGTGAGCGTGTGCTGCGCCCGGTCGCTGGCCGCCTGGATCTGCTCGTAGCGCGCCATGTGCCCGTCGACGGTCTCGACGCTCGAGCGCAGGTCGGCGAGGTTCTTCTCCACCTGGCCGAGGTTGCGGTCCACCGAGCGCCAGAACGGCAGGAACCCCGCGAGGATGCGATGGCGCGACTCGTACGCGCGGCGGTACTCGGCCACCGTCTTGTCGTGGATGCGCTCGATCGAGCCCCTGATCTCCTCCAGTACCCGCACGACCAGCTCGCCGCCGCCCTTGACCGTCGCCACGGCGGCCACCGCCTCGGTCCAGTCGGGCGGCGGCGGCGGCACTTCGCCGCATTTCTTGTAGTCCTCCTCGATGCGCGTGATCTCGTCCAGCAGACGCCGCTGCAGGGCCGGGTAGCCCTGCAGATCGCGGTCGAGGATCGCCGCCAGCCGCTCGAACTCGCGCTCGAGCCGCTGGCCCGTTTCCTGGCGGCCCTGGGCGAGCAGCACCGCCTTATTGCGCGCGCTCATTTCGGCCGCGGCGGCCGAAAGCCAGCGCGCGGCGAGGCGAAGGGGGCCTCCCAGCGCCGCGCCGAGCGCGCGGATGAGCTCGTGCATGGGCTTGCGCGCCGCATAGAGAAACACCATCGCCGCCGCGGCGAGCACCAGCGCCGAAAGCGCGACGTTGTCCGGCCAGACCATCCAGGGCTGAGCACTCATGTCCATCGCCTCCGTTGCGTTGACGGCTCGGCTCCACGCTAGGCCAGGCGGGCACGGCGGACTCGACAAACCGACGGGCTTCGGGAACTATGCCTTCGCCCGCGCGAGAAAAATGACCGCCGTGTGGGCAAATCGACACACCGGGGGCAGCCGTTGAGCGAGCGCATCTACCGCCTCACAGCAGCCGGACGAGCGGCCTGGGAATCGCAGGACGCGGCCGTGCCGGCGGACTACCGACGCCTGCTGTGGCTCCTGGACTACCAGGGACACGCCGGCCTCCTCCGAGAGCTCGTGCACCACTATCCGCGCGCCGCGCTCGACGAGTGGCTGGCGGAGCTGGAGGAGCTCGGGCTCATCGAGCCGGTACCGCGGGGCGCAGAGCAGACGCAGGATTTCGTCGCGCGCGCCCCCGACCGCACCGTCGCGCTCGCCGACGTTCGCGAAGCGCGCGAGGACCTCGCGCGCACCGGCGTGTACCTTGCCCTCGACCGGGTGAAGGGACGCGCGCGCTGGACCCGGGCGCCGCACGAGACCGCGATCCTCATCGTCGAGGACGACCCGGACCAGCTTGCGCTCGCCGACCTGCGCGTGAGCATGGCCGGCTACCAGGTGCGCGTCGCCACCTCGGCCCACGCGCTGCTGCAGTCGCTCTTCGACGAAGGCGCGCCCGACCTCCTGCTGCTGGACATCGGGCTGCCGGACGGCGACGGCTTCGAGATCCTGCGGCGCCTTCGCCGCCACAAGGCGCTGGGCGTGCTGCCGGTGATCCTGCTCACCGCGCGCGATGCGCCGGCGGACATCGGCCGCGGCCTCGCGCTCGGCGCCGACGGCTACGTCACCAAGCC
>DATLGR010000489.1:0-7613 GCA_035540415.1 Burkholderiales bacterium
CGTCGTTAGCTTTAACAACTACAGGGAAAGGCAACATGCACTACTCCTCCTTCCGCAGGACCTCCCGCATCGCGCTCGCCACGGCAGCGCTCGGCCTGGGCGCGCCGCTCGCGGCGCTCGCCCAGCCCTCGGTGTACTTCGTGAAGCCGGCGAGCGGCGGCACGATCTCCGGGAACATCTACCAGTCGAGCGCCTGCGAAGTGCGCGGCTCCAACATCAAGCAGGTGCGCTTCTGGCTCAACTCCACGGCGCTCAATACCGAAAACAACTCGCCCTGGAACTGCGACATCGACACGCGCAAGTTCGCCAACGGTACCTACACGCTGAAGGCCACCGCGTACGACAGCTCGGGCCGCACCGCGAGCTCGTCGATCAGCGTGAAGATCGCGAACTCCACCACCTCGAGCACGACGAGCACCACCATCAGCTCCGCCGACATCCTTGGCCAGGCGAGCGGCAACACCTCGTTCTCCTCGCAGTCGAACTACACGGCGCAGGTGCTGGGGACCTTCACCTCGGCCCCCTCGATCCCCGAGTCGGGCATCCATGGCACCAAGCTCTCCAACGGCGAGACGCTGCGCATGGGCAAGCAGACCGACCCCACCAACTCCGCGCGCAAGGCGCTCGCCTTCCAGCTCGCCTACAGCGACCCCAACACCTCGGGGTCCAAGCGCTCCGAGATCTCGATGCCGAAGAACATCGAGATGAACAAGGTGTACTGGATCGCCTTCCGCGCGTACGTGCGCGACTGGGGCAGCGAGAGCACCGCGGGCCTGTTCGGCACGCAGGTGCACTCGGGGGACAACAGCCGCGGCCTCTCGCCCTCGTTCAGCATCTACATGAGCGGCGCGCGCAACTTCCAGATCCAGACGCGCTACAGCACGAGCTCGAGCCCCTCCCAGGGCAACTCGATTACCGTGCGCCACGGCGACCGCCCGATCCCGTTCGGCCGCTGGGTGGACTTCGTGTTCAAGTTCAAGCACAACACCTCGGGCAACGGCTTCCTGCAGGCCTGGATGGACGGCACGCAGATCGTCGACTACCGCGGCAACCTGGGCTTCAACACGGGGCACAAGGACTACGCCAAGTTCGGCGTCTACAAGTGGGTGGCGTTCAACACCCCGCGCAAGGTCCTGATCTACAACCCGGTGCTGGTGGCCGATCCGACCGGCAGCAAGTACACCGCCGCCGCGCTGCGCTCGCACGTCAACCGGTAAGGGGCACAGGCCGATGCGTAACCTCGCCAGCAACCGCGGCTTCACGCTGCTCGAGCTCCTGGTGGTCATCGTGATCATCGGGCTGCTCGCCGGCTACGTCGCGCCGCGCTACTTCTCGCAGGTGGGCAAGTCCGAGGTGCAGGTGGCGCGCGCGCAGCTCGATGCGCTCGAAAAGGCGCTCGACCAGTTCCGGCTGGACAACCGCCGCTATCCCAGCACCGAGGAAGGGCTCGCGGCGATCCAGCCGTACCTCAAGAAGGCGCTGCCCAACGACCCGTGGAACCGGCCCTACGTGTATCGCGCGCCGGGCGAGAAGGGGGAGTTCGACCTCCTCTCCTACGGCCGCGACGGCAAGCCCGGCGGCGCTGGCGAGGACGCCGATGTGCGCGTGAACTAGGTTTGCGCGGTTTCACAGCACGGCGCGCGGCCCGTCCAACCGGCCGCGCGCCGTTTTCATTTGTGCCGCGGGTCGCGGGGCGGCGACATGCGAAAGCCCTTGCCAATCAGTAAGTTGATTGAATCCCACCGCACCTTGTCGTCCGCGCCCTACGGGCTTGTCACGGTTTTCGTGACGTCGGAATTCATAACGCTTTGAATCCAAATGATTCCTAATCCTGGCATGGCGCGTGCATAGAGAGGGCCGCACTAGTCGAAACAACCACAGGGACGACCAGCATGCACTACAAGAAATACCGAGTCCGCTCTCCGCTGTTCACGCTCAGGGATCCGCGCCTCTGCGCCGAGGTGCTCGCCGCCTTTGCCGCGCCGCTCAGCCGCCGGCTCGCGCCGCCGCCGCGCCTCCCCGCCGGCCCGCGCCCGGGCCGCTCGAAGGACAAGGCCTGATGCAGTTCAGCGTCCTCGCCGTCGACGCGAAGCAGCAGGTCGTGGCGCTCAGCGTCGAGGCCGCGAGCGCCGCGCTCGCCGCCGACCAGGCGCGCAAGCAAGGCCTTACCGTGCTGTCGGTCGAGACGAGCCGCTGGCGCGCAGCGGCGCTGTGGCAGCGCAGCGCGCGCTGTCCGACCACGCTGTTCTCGGTGGAGCTCATGTCGCTGCTCGAGGCGGGGCTCAATCTCGTCGAGGCGCTGCAGACCCTCTCCGAGAAGGAAGCGCACGGCGAGCGCCAGGAGGTGCTCTCCGGGATCCTCGCCGCGATCTACCGCGGCGAGCCCTTCTCGCAGGCGATCGGCCGCTTCCCGCAGCACTTCTCGCCGCTCTACGTCGCCACCGTGAAGGCGAGCGAGCGCACCGGCAACGTGCGCGAAGCCCTCGGCCGCTACGTCGCCTACCAGGAGGAGCTCGAGCGGGTGCGCAAGAAAATCGTCTCCGCGAGCATCTACCCGGCCATCCTGATGGTGGTCGGGGTGCTGGTGCTCGGGTTTCTCATGTTCTATGTCGTGCCGCGCTTTGCGCGCGTGTACGAGGACATGGCCGGCACGCTGCCGTTCTTCTCGCAGCTGCTCCTTGGCTTCGGCAATTTCGTGTCGGCGCACGCCGCGGCGCTCGGCTTCGGCGCGGCTGCGCTCGCGGCGGGCGCCGCCTGGGCGCTGTCGCAGCCCGCGATCCGCGCGCAGCTGCACATGGCGCTGTGGCGCGTGCCCGCGGCGGGCAGCCGCATGAAGGTGTACCAGCTCGCGCGCCTGTACCGCACCGCGGGCATGCTGCTGCGCGCGGGCATCCCGGCGCTGCGTGCCCTCGAGATGGTGCGCGAGCTGCTGCCCGCGCACCTGCGCCCGCAGCTCGCGCGCGCCCGGCGCCTGATCGAGGAAGGCCAGCCCATGTCGGCCGCGCTCGGCGCCGTCGGGCTCGCCACGCCGGTGGCGCTGCGCATGATGAGCGTGGGCGAGCGCAGCGGCGACATGGGGCAGATGCTCACGCAAATCGCCCGCTTCCACGACGAGGAAGTGGCGCGCTCCATCGACTGGTTCACGCGCGCCTTCGAGCCGCTGCTGATGGCGGTGCTCGGCGTGTCCGTGGGCGTGGTGGTGGTGCTGATGTACATGCCGATATTCGAGCTAGCCGGGAGCATCCAGTGATCGACATCGAGACCCTCGAGAAGCAGATGGGCTGCACGCCCGCCGAGTTCGTGCAGCGCCTGTCGGACGACCTGCACCTCGCCGCCATCTCCATGGACGAGATGCGCGAGGCGGCGCCGGCCTTCGACGCCGTGTCGTTCGCCGAGGCGACGCGCCGGCATTGCGTGGCCATCCGCGCCGCCGACGGCACCCTCCTCGTGGTGCTGGGCAATCCCTACGACCTCGACACCCAGGACTGGCTCGAGGAGCGCCTGCGCGAGCCCTTCGGCTACCGCGTCGCGCACCGCCTCGACGTCGCCGCCTACCTGTCGCAGCAGGAGACGCAGCTGCGCGCGCTGGACGCCGTGCCGCGGGCGCTCGAGGGCGACGAGGCGCGCCCCGACCGCGCGCAGGACATCTCCTTCGAGTCCGCGGCCGAGGCCGACAGCACGGTGGTGCGCCTGGTGACCTCCACGCTGTACGACGCGCTCAAGGCCGGCGCGAGCGACGTGCACCTGGAGACCAACGCCACCGGCCTCGCGATCAAGTACCGCATCGACGGCGTGCTCACCAGCGCCGAAAGCGTGCCCGGCGCGGAGCTCGCCGAGCGCGTCATCTCGCGCATCAAGGTGATGTCGGAGCTCGACATCGCCGAGCGCCGGGTGCCCCAGGACGGGCGCTTCAAGGCCCGCCTGAAGAACAGCGGCGAGGCCGGCCGCGAGATCGATTTCCGCGTCTCGGTGATGCCGAGCGTGTTCGGCGAGGACGCGGTGCTGAGGATCCTCGACCGCCGCGCGCTTTCCGACCAGCTGCAGGGCCTCACCCTGGAGTCGCTGGGCTTCTCCGGCGCGATGAAGGAGCGCCTGCGCCAGCTCTCGAGCGAGCCCTACGGCATGCTGCTCGTGACGGGCCCCACCGGAAGCGGCAAGACCACCTCCCTCTACGCCGTCATCTCGGAGGTGAACAAGGGCCGCGACAAGATCATCACCATCGAGGACCCGGTCGAGTACCAGCTGCCGGGCGTGCTGCAGATCCCGGTGAACGAGCAGAAGGGGCTCACCTTCGCGCGCGGCCTGCGCTCGATCCTGCGCCACGATCCCGACCGCATCATGGTGGGCGAGATCCGCGACCCCGAGACCGCCGAGATCGCGGTGCAGTCGGCGCTCACCGGCCACCTCGTGTACACGACCGTGCACGCGAACAACGCCATCGACGTGCTGGGCCGCTTCCAGCACATGGGCGTGGACAGCTACAACCTGGTGTCCGCGCTGAACGGCGTGCTCGCCCAGCGCCTGGTGCGCGTGCTGTGCGGCGCCTGCCGCGGCCGCGGCTGCGGCGAGTGCCGCGGCACGGGCTACCGCGGGCGCAAGGCGATCGGCGAGCTGCTGGTGCTGAACGACGAGATCCGCGAGCTCATCGTGGCGCGCGCCCCGGCGAGGAAGCTGAAGGAAGCCGCCGCCGCCGCGGGCACCGTCCCGCTGCGCCAGGCGGCGATGGAGCTGGTGAACGCCGGCGAAACCACCCTAGAGGAGATCAACCGTGTCACTTTTGTGGCGTAACCACCTTCGCATCAGCCTGTCGCCGGAGCGCCTGGTGCTCGCCGCCTACGGGCGCGGGCTGCGGTCCATCCGCTCGCGCAGCACCGTGATCGGCGTGCAGCCGCCGGCGAACGCGGTCGAATGGCGCGGCGCGCTCGACGCGCTGCCGGGCGTGCTCGCGACCTACCGCAACCACGACGTGAGCGTCGTGCTCGCCGACCAGCTCGTGCGCTACGTGCTGCTGCCCTGGAACGAGGCGCTGCGCACCGGCGAGCAGTGGATGACGCTCGCGCGCCATCGCCTCGCGGCCGTGCACGGCGCGGCCGCCGGCGACTGGGAGGTCAAGATCACCGAGACCGCGCCCGCCGGGCCGCGCCTCGCCTGCGCGGTGGACCGGGTGCTGATCGAGGAGCTGGCGGCGCAGTTCGTCGCCGCGAACGTGCGCCTGCTCTCGGTGCAGCCCTTCCTGGTGGCGGCCTTCAACCGCATCCGCGGCGAGATCGGCAACGGCTCGTGCTGGCTGGTGATCGAGGAGCCGGGCCGGCTCACCCTCGCCTTCATCCAGCGCGGCGTGTGGACGGCGATCCGCAGCCGCCGGGCCGATGCCCGCTGGCGCGAGGCGCTGCCCGAGCTGATCGAGCGCGAAGCGGCGTTCCTCGCCCTGAGCGAGCCGTGCACGCGCGTCATCGTGTGCGCGCAGGGCGCCTTCGACACCGAGCTGTACGAGGACTTCCGCACCCAGGCGGTGGATTACCGGGAGCTCGCGCTCGCATGGGAGTGACCCTGAAGAAGCTCGAGGTCAACTTCGCCGCCGGGGTCGCGCCCCAGCCGTGGGCGGGCCGCGTGCTCGCCGTGGCCGCGCTGGCGCTCCTCGCCGACGCGGGGCTGAGCTACTACCAGGCGCGCACCGCGATCGACGCGCACCAGGCGGCGATCGCCCGGGCGGAGCCGCGCGCGGCGCCGGCGCGCAAGGTCCCGGCCGAGGAGCTCGCCGTCGTGCGCGACACCGTCGAGCGCCTGGCGCTGCCCTGGGAGCGCCTGTTCCAGGCGCTCGAGGCGGCCGCCAGCGGCGAGGTCACGCTCGCCGGCATCGAGCCCGATCCCAAGGCCGGCACGGTGATCATCTCCGGCCAGGGCCGGGACTATCCGGCGGCGCTCGAGTATGTGCAGCGCCTCGAGCGCTCGGAGGCGCTCTCGCGCGTGCAGCTCGTGCGCCACGAGGCGCGCCACGACCGGGGCGCGGTGACCTTCGCCGTGTCCGCCACCTGGAACGGAGGCCAGAAATGAGAGCACGCCAGCCATGATCAAGTCCCGCCTGCAGCTCGCCCGCCGGATGATCGGCCCGCTCGGGTTCGCGGCCATCGCGCTCGGCGCGGCCGCCATTGCCTTCCAGGCGGCGGTGCTCGCGCCGCTGCACGAGCGCGAGGCCGCGCTGCGCGATCGCGCCGCGCGCGTGGCGCCCACCGCGCCCGCGGCGCCGCGGGGCTCCGCGCCGGCCGCCGTGACCCAGGCCGACAAGGTGGCGGCGGTTTACCGCTACCTCGAGCGCGGCGAGGACACCACCGACTGGCTCGCCGCGCTGCACGAGATCGGCGCCGCGAGCGGGGTGCAGATGAAGTCGGCCGCCTACCGCACCCTCGTCACCGGCACGCCCATCCGGCGCACCGAGATCGTGCTGCCGGTGGCGGGCACCTATCCGCAGATCCGCGAATTCCTGCGCCGCGCGGCCGCGGAGATCCCGCTGATGTCGGTCGACCAGGTGACCCTGCGGCGCGAAGACCCCGCGCGCGGCCCGCTGCAGGCGGAGCTGCGCCTCACGTTGCACATGGTGAAGTCATGAAAGCCCTGCTCCTCGGGCGCGAGCGGCTGCGGCTCGCCGTGCTCATCGTCATCGCCGCGGCCGCCGCCGCTGGCGTCGTCAAGGGACGCGAGAAGCCGGCGCTCGACCTGGTCGAGGCGCGGCCCGCGCGGGCGGAGCGCGCGGAGCCGGCGGGCGCCGCGGAGCCCGACCTGGACCTTGCGCGGCTGGCGCGAGCGCCGGCCGGCGCGGGCGGCGCGGACCCCTTTGCGGCGCCCGCACCGCCCGCGGCGCCCGCGCGGCGCACGGCCGCCGCCGCCGCGCCCGAGGCGCCGGCCGCGCCGCCCCTGCCCTTCGAGTACTTCGGCCGCCTCACCCAGGCGGGCAAGACCGAGGTGTTCGTGATGCGCGGCGACGAGCTCATCAGCATCGTGCCGGGCCAGCGCATCGGCGCCGAGTACCGCGTGGACGCCATCACCGAGCGCAGCATCCGCTTCACCTACCTGCCCACGCGCACCGCGCATTCCATCGAGCTGCAAGGCGACGGATGAAAGGCTTCACGCTCATCGAGCTGCTGATCACGGTGGCGATCGTGGCGCTGCTCGCCACCGTGGCGCTGCCGCTCGCCGAGATGACGGTGCAGCGCGGCAAGGAGGCGGACCTGCGGCGCGCGCTGCGCGAGGTGCGCGAGGCGATCGACGCCTACAAGCGCGCCGCCGACGAGGGCGCGATCGACAAGCCGGCCGCGAGCACCGGCTACCCGCCGACCCTCGCGGCGCTGGTCGAGGGCGCGGTGGACAAGCGCGACCCCAACGGCCGGCGCCTCTATTTCCTGCGCCGCGTGCCGCCCGACCCGGTCACCGGCGGCGAGTGGGGCCTGCGCAGCTATGCGAGCCCCGCGAGCCGGCCGGCGGCGGGCGACGACGTCTACGACGTGTTCTCGCGCAGCGAGAAGCCCGGACTCAACGGCATTCCCTACAAGGACTGGTGAACCATGAACTCCAGGAAAGGATTCACGCTGGTCCAGCTGATGGTGGTCCTCACCATC
>DATLGR010000490.1:0-1844 GCA_035540415.1 Burkholderiales bacterium
CTACACCGAGAGCGGCCTGCGCAAGGCGCTCGCCGAGGTGGCGGCGCGCTTCCCGGTGTACCGCACCTACGTCACGGCGCGCGGCGTGCACGAGACCGACCGCCGCTACATCGACTGGGCGGTGAACGCCGCCCGGCGCGCAAGCCACATCGCCGACCCGGGCGTGTTCGATTTCCTGCGCGGCGTGCTCACGCTGGACGCCGCCCCGCCGGCCGGCGCGCGCCGGCGCCGGATGGTCGAGTTCGCGATGCGCTTCCAGCAGCTCACCGCGCCGGTGGTGGCCAAGGGCGTCGAGGACACCGCGTTTTACCGCTACCTGCGCCTGATCGCGCTGAACGAGGTGGGGAACGACCCGCGCGACTTCGGCTTCTCGCTGAAGGCCTTCCACGCGGCGAGCGAGGACCGCGCGAAGCACTGGCCCTGCACCATGATCGGCAGCTCCACGCACGACACCAAGCGCTCGGAGGATGCGCGCGCGCGCATCGGCGCGCTCTCCGAGATGCCCTCGGCCTGGCTGCTGCTGCTGCGCCGCTGGCACCTCGCCAACCGCAGCCGCCGCACCGAGGCGAACGGCGAGAGCCTGCCGACGCGGGGCGACGAATACCATTTCTACCAGGCGCTGCTCGGCATCTGGCCCGCCGCGCCGCCGGGCGCGGCCGAGCTCGAGGCGCTGCGCGAGCGGCTCAAGGCCTACATGCTCAAAGCGGTGCGCGAGGCCAAGGCGCGCACCAGCTGGATCAACCCCGACGCCGAGTACGAGGCGGCGCTCGAGCGCTTCGTGGTGCAGTCCCTCGACAACCCGCTCTTCCTCAAGGAGGTGAACGAGACGGTGCCGCGCCTTGCGCGCCTGGGCATGCTCGTGAGCCTGTCGCAGGCGCTGGTGAAGGTGGCCTCGCCGGGCGTGCCCGACTACTACCAGGGCACCGAGCTCTTCGACTTCAGCCTGGTGGATCCCGACAACCGCCGCGCCGTGGACTACGCGCTGCGCCGGCGGCTTCTCGAGCAGGACACCGACGATCCCGGCGCGCTCCTCGAGCGCCTCGAGGACGGGCGCGCCAAGCTGCACGTCATCCGCCGCGGCCTGGCGCTGCGCCGCGCGCATCCGGCGCTCTTCCACGGCGGCCGCTACGTGCCGCTGCACGCCGATGGCGGCCGCGAGGAGAACGTGCTCGCCTTCGCGCTGCGAAGCGGCACGGCGGCGGTGATCGCGGTGGCACCGCGGCTCTTCTCGCGGCTGATGCCCGAAGGCGCGGCGGCGCCCCTCGGCGAGGCGGCCTGGGGCGCGGCGACGCTGCGCCTCGACCGCGCCGGCGCCTACCGCAACGTGCTCACCGGCGAGCGCCACGAGGGCGAGGCGCTGCCGCTCGCCGCGCTCTTCGCCCGCTTCCCCGTCGCGCTGCTCACCGCGGGGCCATGAGCGCGGCGATCCAGCGGTAGTCGTCGGTCTGCTCGAGGAAGATCTTCACCACCATGGTGAGCGGCACCGAGAGGAACGTGCCCATTGGGCGGCGCCGAGGGCCGGATCGGCGCTAATGCCCGGCTCCGCCGGCCTTGCGCCCGCGCAGCTCGCGCCTGAGCCCCACGGCGAGCAGGACGGCGCTCACGGCGATGACGCCGATCTCCATCTGCAGATTGTAAGGCGAGCCCTCGATCAACCGGTGCCACTGCAGGATCCAGTGCACCAGCACGGTGTCGAAGATGCCGAGCGCGCCCATCGCGATGAGCGCGCCGTTGAGAAGGCTGCCGCTCACGGTGCGAGCCTCATCTGATGGAACAGCGCGGCGCGCAGCTCGCGCCTGAGCCCCACGGCGAGCAGGACGGCGCTCACGGCGATGACGCCGATC
>DATLGR010000491.1:0-5506 GCA_035540415.1 Burkholderiales bacterium
GGGTTGACGCCTCCCCGGGGGCGATGCGGGGGTTCCAAGGCGATGCGGAATCCCGTAGAATCCCGCCCCTTCCTGGTCACGCCGCTTGCGCATGGCGGCTGGCCTTAACCCATGGGAACAGGAGTTCGACCCGCATGCGGCATTACGAGATCGTTTTCATCGTCCATCCCGACCAGAGCGAGCAGGTTCCGGCGATGGTCGAGCGCTACAAGGGCGTCATCGCCGCGCGCAGCGGCACCGTCCACCGCATCGAAGACTGGGGGCGCCGCCAGCTCGCCTATCCGCTCCAGAAGATGCACAAGGCGCACTACGTCCTCATGAACATCGAGTGCGACAACGAGACCCTCGCCGAGCTCGAGCATTCGTTCAAGTTCAGCGACGCGGTTCTGCGCCACCTCACCATCAAGATGCCGAAGGCCGTCACCACGCCCTCGCCGATGATGCGGGAGGAGAAGTCCAAGTCGATGATGGCCGAGCGCGGGGAGCCGCGGCCGGCGGAAACGGCGCCTGAACAAGGTCGAGCTGAGCGCCCGGCTGCTTGAGCTGAGCGCGCTGCGCTACACGCCCGCGGGCGTGCCGGCGGTGGAGTTCCGGCTGCGGCACGAGTCCACGCAGGACGAAGCGGGCGGGGCGCGGCGCGTGGAGGCCGAGATTGCCGGCATTGCTTTCGAAGCGGAGGCCCGCCTGCTCGCCGGCGCCCGGCTGGACGCGCCGCTGCGAGTGCAGGGGTTCCTGAGCGCGAGCCGCAAGCGGTCCCGGAAGCTTGTACTGCATGTGACGAACGTTGAATTCATTGAAGGAGAGTAGGGATGGCGCCACCGCGCAAGGGTAAGGGAAAGTTCGGCAAGGACAAGAAGGACCGGGGGCAGCGAGCCCTCTTTCGGCGGCGCAAGTTTTGCCGCTTTACCGCCGAGAAGGTCGAGTGGATCGACTACAAGGACGTCGAGCTCCTGAAGGACTTCGTCAACGAGACGGGCAAGATCATCCCGGCGCGCATCACCGGCACCGCGGCCGGCTACCAGCGCCAGCTCTCGGACGCAATCAAGCGCGCGCGCTTCCTCGCGCTGCTGCCCTACACCGACCTGCACTGAGGGCCGGCCATGCAAGTCATCCTCATGGAGAAGGTCGGCAACCTGGGCAACCTCGGCGACGTCGTCAAGGTGAAGGACGGCTTCGCCCGCAATTTCCTCATTCCGCAGGGCAAGGCCAAGCGCGCCACCGCCGAGAACCTCAAGGCGTTCGAGGCGCGGCGCGCCGAGCTCGAGAAGGCGCAGGCCGATGCGCTGGCCAGCGCGCAGGCGCGCTCGGCCAAGCTCGACGGGCTGCGCCTGGAGATCGCACAGAAGGCGGGCGTGGACGGGCGCCTGTTCGGCTCGGTGACGAACTACGACGTCGTGGAGGCGCTCGGCAAGCAGGGCCACGAAGTCGAGCGCTCGCAGATCCGCATGCCGCAAGGCCCGCTCAAGCAGGTGGGCGAGTATCCGATCCAGGTGGTCCTGCATTCGGACGTGACCGCCACCATCACCGTGGCGGTGATCGGCGAGCAGTAGGCCCGAGCCGCGGTTTCGCGCTGCAAACGTGCGCGCCGCGGTTATCCCGCCGCCTCCACAGCTTGCCGACAGGTTTCCCACAGGCGCGCCGGCGCTAGCGCGTTGATTGCGCGCCGCTTCCGGCGGCGCTGTGGATAAGCCGCCGGCGCCACGCAGAAAGTCCGCCGCCGCCGCCGCCTTCGCACTAGCATGCCGGGGCTCGGGGAGGGTACCAACCACCATGGCCATCGCATCGCAAAGCGCCGCGTACGCACGCACCGAAGGCGCCGATCCGCAGCTCGCCGCACTGAAGGTCCCGCCGCATTCGGTGGAGGCCGAGCAGTCGCTCCTCGGCGCGCTGCTGCTCGACAACCAGGCCTTCGACCGCGTCGCCGACGTCGTGGGGGCCGACGATTTCTACCGCGACGATCACCGGCGCATCTGGCGCCACATCGCGCGCCTGGTGGAGGCCGGCAAGCCCGCCGATGTCGTCACGGTGTCCGAGTCCATCGAGGCGAGCGAGGACAAGGACAAGACCGGGGGCGCCGCCTATTTGGGGGCGCTGGCCCAGAATACGCCGAGCGCGCTCAATATCCGCCGCTACGCGGAGCTGGTGCGCGAGCGCTCGGTGCAGCGGCGCCTCGCCCAGGTCGCCACCGGCATCGCGGAGGACGCCCTCAACCCGGGCGGCAAGGACGTCGGCCAGCTCCTCGACGAGGCCGAGTCGCGCATCTTCCAGATCGCCGAGTCCGGCGCGCGGCGCGACCAGGGCCTGCTCGAGATCAAGCCGGTGCTCGCCAAGGTGTTCGAGCGCATCGACCATCTCTACCACCGCGACAATCCCTCCGACGTGACCGGCGTGCCGACCGGCTACACGCGCCTGGACGAGATGACCTCGGGCCTGCAGGCGGGCGACCTGGTCATCGTGGCGGGGCGCCCCAGCATGGGCAAGACCGCCTTCGCGCTCAACATCGCGGAGCACGTGGCCGTGGACAACGGCCTGCCGGTGGCGATCTTCAGCATGGAGATGTCGAGCGTGCAGCTCGCCATGCGGATGCTCGGCTCGATCTCGCGCGTCGACCAGCACAAGATGCGAACCGGGCGGCTCAACGACAGGGAATGGGCCAGCCTCACCGAGGCGATGGGCAAGCTGCACGAGACGCCGATCTACATCGACGAGGGCGGCGCCCTGACGGCGCTCGAGGTGCGCGCCCGCGCCCGACGCCTGAAGCGCCAGTACTCCAAGCTCGGGCTCATCGTGATCGACTACCTGCAGCTCATGGCCTCGACGGCGCAGGGCGAGAATCGCGCCACCGAAATCTCGGAGATCTCGCGCTCGCTCAAGGCGATGGCGAAGGAGCTCGACACGCCGGTGATCGCGTTGTCGCAGCTCAACCGCGCCGTGGATCAGCGCCCGGACCGCCGGCCGGTGATGTCGGATCTGCGCGAGTCGGGCGCCATCGAGCAGGATGCCGACGTCATCATGTTCATCTACCGGGAGGTCGTGTACAAGCCCGACCTCCCCGAGGACCAGCGCGGCCTCGCCGAGGTCATCATCGGCAAGCAGAGGAACGGCCCGATCGGCACCGTGAAACTCACGTTCCTCGGCCAGCACACCCGCTTCGAGAACTACCAGGACCCCGGCGCTTACTGAGCCGCGGGTCGCGACGGCCCGCTATTTCTTCGCCGCGCTCCAGCGTCCTTCCGCCCCGCGCTCGTCGCGAAAGGTGCCTTCCATGCGCGCGCCGTTGACGCGGCCGCTGAAGTCGCGCCGCAGGCCCGCCTGGTCCACGTAGGCGAAGCTGATGGCCTCGCCGCGCAGGCGCGGCTCGCGCAGCCCGGCCTGCAAGGCGGCGCCCAGGTTCACGGTGCCGGTGACCTTCTGGAACTGCTGCTCGAAGGCAAGCTCGTGGCGCTGGTTGCCGGCTTCCAGCGTCCAGCTGCCCGCGACGTTGGCCGGCACCAGCCAGAAATAGGCGCGGCGCCCGTCGATGGAGGAGATTTCGTCGGCTTCCCAGTCCTCCATGGTGAAGGAATGCGACACGACGCGGGTTCCCGGGCGCATCGCCAGCAGCTGCGGGCGCAGCTTCATGTTGAGCGCCGGCAGCAGGTACAGCGTGATGACGGTGGCGCGGCTGAAGTCGGTCTGGAAAATGTCGCCCTGGCGGATGAGCGCCCGGCCGGGACCGTCGCCGGCGACGCCCGCGGCCTGCGCCTGGGCGTTGGCGTGCTTCACCATGTCGGGGTTGTACTCGATGCCGATGGCGCGCGCGCCGAAGCTCTTCGCCGCGGCGATGGCGATCTTGCCGTCGCCCGCGCCCAGGTCCATGACCAGGTCCTTGGGCGTCACCTGCGCCATCGCCAGCATGCGGTGCACCACGTCGTCGGGCGTGGGAACCCAGATGACGTCCCGGCCGGCCTGGCCGACCTGCGGCTCGAACTTCGGCGCCTGCGCGCACGCGCTGGCGGCAAGAAGGAGCGCGGCGAGGACCGCGCCCCAGCGGGCTTGTGGCTTCATGAAGGCGCTCTCCAGGGGAAAAGGCGCCGAGCCTAGCAGAAAGGACCCCGGCGCGGCTCGAAACGCCCTAGAGCACCTCGGCGGCATGGTCCGCCAGGCGCGAGCGCTCGCCGCGCGCGAGGGTGACATGGCCGGCGTGCGCCCAGTCCTTCATGCGGTCGACGACGTAGGTGAGCCCGGAGCTGCCCTCGGTGAGGTAGGGGGTGTCGATCTGGGCGATGTTGCCCAGGCACACGACCTTGGTGCCGGGGCCGGCGCGCGTCACCAGCGTCTTCATCTGCTTGGGGGTGAGGTTCTGCGCCTCGTCGATGATGAGCCACTTGTTGACGAAGGTGCGCCCGCGCATGAAATTGAGCGACTTGACCTTGATGCGGGAGCGCACGAGATCGCGGGTGGCGGCGCGGCCCCATTCCCCGCCGGATTCGTCCGAGGCGTTCAGCACATCGAGGTTGTCCTCGAGCGCCCCCATCCACGGCGTCATCTTTTCCTCCTCGGTGCCCGGGAGGAAGCCGATGTCCTCGCCCAGCGGCACCGTGACGCGGGTCATGATGATCTCGGAGTAGCGCTTGTCGTCCAGCACCTGGGTGAGGCCGGCGGCGAGCGCGAGCAGGGTCTTGCCGGTCCCGGCCTGGCCGAGCAGGGTGACGAAGTCGACCGCCGGGTTCATGAGGAGGTTGAGCGCGAAGTTCTGCTCGCGGTTGCGCGCCGTGATGCCCCAGACGGCGTGCTTGGCGTGGGTGTAGTCGCGCAGCGTCTCGAGCACCGCCATGCGGCCCGCGGTCTCCTTGACCAGCGCATAGAGCGGCCGCTCGCCGGACTCGTCGTACACGAACTCGTTCACGTGCAGCCTCGGAACCAGCGGACCGTGCACGCGGTAGTACGTATGCCCTTCCTTCTTCCAGGACTCCATGTCCTTGCCGTGGCTGTCCCAGAAATCCCGCGGCAGCGGCCGCACGCCGGGATAGAGCAGGTCGGCGTCCTCGAGGACCTTGTCGTTGAAGTAATCCTCGGCCGGCAGCCCGAGCGCGCGCGCCTTGATGCGCATGTTGATGTCCTTGGACACCAGCACGACCTCGCGCCCGCACGAGCGCCGCGCCTCTTCCTCGGCGAGGTGGCGCACCACCGCGAGGATCTGGTTGTCGTTCTTGCCGGCGGCGAGCGTGCTCGGCAGATCGCCGTTGATCGCCTCGGTCTGCAGGTACAGGCGGCCTTTCGAATGCTGGCCGTCCTTCACGCGGATCGCGAGCCCCTGCTTGATGTCCTCGGCGCTGCCGGTGACGATCTCGTCCAGGAAGCGGCTGGCCTGGCGCGCGTTGCGCGACACGTCGGACAGGCCGCGCTTGTGCGCGTCGAGCTCTTCCAGCGTGGCGATCGGAAGGTAGAGGTCGTGCTCGTCGAAGCGGAACAGGCTCGTCGGATCGTGCATCAGGACATTGGTGTCAAGCACGAACAGCTTCTT
>DATLGR010000492.1:0-1727 GCA_035540415.1 Burkholderiales bacterium
GTGGCCGAGCGTGCGCGCCGCGCTGGACTGGATGGACCGCCACGGCGACCGCGACGGCGACGGCTTCCTCGAGTACGGCCGGCGCCGCTCGAGCGGGCTGCGCAACCAGGGCTGGAAGGACTCCGAGGACGCGGTGTTCCACGCCGACGGCACGATCGCCGAGGGCCCGATCGCGCTGTGCGAGGTGCAGGGCTACGCCTACCTCGCGCGGCGCCAGGCCGCGCTGCTCGCCGCAGCGCGCGGCGAGCGCGACCTGGCCGCGTCCCTCGAGCACCAGGCGGCGGCGCTGCGCGAGCGCTTCGCGCAGGCCTACTGGCGCGAAGGCCTCGGCAGCTACGCCCTGGCCCTCGACGGCGCCAAGCGGCCCTGCGAGGTGCGAAGCTCCAATGCGGGGCAGCTCCTGTTCACCGGGATCTGCGAGCCGCTGCTCGCCGGCCGCGTCGCGGAGCAGCTCGTCGGGCGCGAGTTGTTCACCGGCTGGGGCCTGCGCACGCTGTCCTCGCGCGAGAAGCGCTTCAATCCGACCTCCTACCACAACGGCTCGGTGTGGCCGCACGACAACGCGCTCATCGCGCTCGGGCTTGCGCACCACGGCCACACCGACAAGGCGCTCGCCCTCACCACCGCGCTCTTCGACGCCGCCGCCCACATGCACCTGCGCCGGCTGCCCGAGCTCTTCTGCGGCTTCGAGCGCAAGCGGGGCAAGGCGCCCACCCTCTATCCGGTGGCCTGCGCGCCGCAGGCCTGGGCCGCCGGCGCGCCGTTCGCGCTGGTGCAGGCCTGCCTCGGCCTCGAGGTCGACGCCGCCTCCTCCACCGTCATCCTGCGCCGGCCGTCGCTGCCGGGGTTCATCGACTGGCTCACCGTGCGCGGCCTGCGCGTGGGCGAGGGGCGCCTCGACCTCATGTTCCGGCGCCACGAGTCGAGCGTGGCGGTGACGCTCCTCGAGCGCGCCGGCGATGCCGAGGTCGAGGTGCTGCTGTGAATTCGGGGTCAGGGTCGTAATTCTCCGTGACGCACCTCGTGCAGATCCTTCTGCCGCGCGCCGACGAGACGGTCGCGCGCGAGCTCGCCGAGCGCTTCGGCGGCGTCACCGCCTACAGCCGCGCGCCCGCCAGGGGGCTGTGGAAGCCGGCCCCCGGGAGCACCGAGCGCGACGACATCGTGGTGCTCGAGGTCATGGTCGAGGCGCTCGAGGCCGGATGGTGGCGCACCTACCGCGAATCCCTCGAGCGCCGCTTCCGGCAGGACGAAATCGTCGTGCGCGCGCACCCGATCGAGCGCCTCTGAGCGGTACACTTCCCCGGCCATCCATCCACAAAACTCAGGGGGACTCCATGGCATCGACCGCGCTGCTGCGCGCTGCACTGCTGGCCGGGGCTGCGCTCGCCTTCGCGCCGCCCGCGATCGCGGACAAGGGCAAGGGGCGGGACGACAAGCCCTATTCGCGCTTCGAGGAGAAGAAGAATCGCTACACGTACGAGTATCGCGACGAGCGCTGCCGCTACAAGTACGAGCACCACTATAAATCGGGCAAGACCAAGATCGACCAGCGCGGTGATTGCAGCGCGCTCGGCTTCGCGCGCCCGGTGGCGCACGGCCGCGAGCCGCTGCCGCGGGCGGTGCCTCCGGAGCCGCAGGCGCGCGTCATCGAGTGCAACCGCGAGGTGCTCGGCGCGGTGCTCGGCGACGCCGCGGGAGCGCTGATCGGCGCTCGCATCGGCCAG
>DATLGR010000493.1:0-8530 GCA_035540415.1 Burkholderiales bacterium
ATTTCGAGCGCGCCACCGGTCCCTGGCACGCCGAGTGGCTCGCGCTCCCCGAGAGCTTCGTGCTCACCGCGGGCGCGCTGCACCAGGCGAAGTTCGCGCTCGAGGGCCTGGTGGTCGACGCGGCGCGAGCACGCGCACGACGTCGTCTACGCCTGCTGCCGCGCGGCCGCCGAGCAGGGCGGCGCCCTTGCCGAGCACCTCGCGCGCGACCCGGCGGTGTCGCGCTACCTCGACCGCGCGGCGCTCGAGCGCCTCACCGACCCGGCCAACTACCTCGGCCTCGCGCCGCAGATGGTCGAGCGCGTGCTCGGACACCGCGGCTGAGGGCCGCGGAATCATCGCGCCGCCGCGCTGTCGTAGGGGCGTATGCCCCACAGCAAAGCCACTGCCCAAAAGCTCCTCAGCCCCCGCGAGAGGGTTCTTTTCGACCATAGCCGGGGCGAGGCCCTTGCGAGCCTCGACCGCCGCCGCCTGCGCACGCGGCTGGAAAGCGCGCGCCGGCTGCGCAGCAAATACCGCGACCTGCACCGGCGCCAGCAGCTCTCCGCGCGCCGGCGCGGGGCCGCCGAGGACGAGTCCAACCGGCGCACCCGCGCCAAGGAAGAGATCTTCGCCGACGTCGTCGAGCGCCTCGAGAAGCGGCTGAAGAAGCTCGACGCCTAGCTGCATGGAGCCGTCGCGCCGCAGCTTTCTGGCGCGGGCAGGGGTGCTTGCCGTCGCGCCGGCCTTCGCCCTACCCGCGCCGGCGGCGCCTCGCCTGCCGGGCGGCGCCGGGTGGGAGGCGGTGCGCGCGCAGTTCGCGCTCAACGACGCGGTGATCCACATGAGCGCGCTCTACATCGCCTCGCACCCCGCGCCGGTGCGCGAGGCGATCGAGCGCTACCGCCGCGAGCTGGACGCGAACCCGGTGGTGTACCTGAGCGACCACAATCGCAAGCGCATCGGCGCCGTGCTCGACGCGGCCGCGCGCTACCTGGGCGCGCGGCGCGCCGACGACATCGCGCTCACCGACAGCACGACGAGCGGCATCGGCCTCGTCTACCACGGCCTGCAGCTCGCCCCCGGCGACGAAGTGCTCACCACGGAGCAGGACTACTTCGTCACCCACGAGGCGCTGCGCCTGGCCGCCGAGCGCAAGGGCATCGAAGTGCGCCGCGTCTCGCTCTATGAGGAGGTCACCGAGACCTCCGAGGACGAGCTCGTGTCACGCCTGCTCGCCGGCGTCACGCCCCGCACGCGGGCGCTCGCGCTGACCTGGGTGCATTCCAGCACCGGTCTCAAGCTGCCGCTCGCGCGCATCGGCGAGGAGGTGCGGCGGCTCAACCGGGAGCGCGGAGACGATGAGCGCATCCTCCTGTGCGCGGATGCGGTGCACGGCTTCGGCGTCGAGGACGTGACCGTGCGCGAGCTGGGCTGCGACTTCTTCATTTCCGGGTGCCACAAGTGGCTGTTCGGCCCGCGCGGCACCGGCCTGGTGTGGGGCAGCGAGGCCGGGTGGGCGCGCGTGCTGCCCACCATCCCGAGCTTCATCGACGACGGCGTGTTCGAAGCCTGGCGCTCGGGCGACGAGCCGGAGGGCCGCACGGACGGGCGGCGCCTGTCGCCGGGCGGCTTCAAGGCCTACGAGCACCTGTGGGCGGTGCGCGAGGCGTTCGAGTTCTGCGAGGCCATCGGAAAGCGCCGCATCGAGGAGCGCACCCACGCGCTCGCGGCGCAGCTCAAGGAGGGCCTTGCAGGCATGCGCCACGTGCGCCTGCGCACCCCGCGGGCCCGGGCGCTTTGCGCCGGCATCGTGTGCTTCGAGGTCGACGGCCTCAACCCGTGGCGCGCGGTGGACCGGCTGCGCCGGCGCGACCTCGCCGCCACGGTGACCCCGTACGCCACGCGCTACGTGCGCCTCGCCCCGAGCATCCGCAACACGCCCGAGGAGGTCGAACGGGCGCTCGCCGCGGTGCGCTCGCTCGCGTGAAGGCGCGGACCGCGCTCGCGGCGCTGCTCGCCGCAGCGGCGCTGGGCCTCGCCTGGCGGGTGCGCGGCGAGCTCGACGACTACCGCCGGCGGGCGGCGCGCCTGCGCAGCGACTGGCGGTCGATCGCGGGAATCGCCGGGCCGGCGCCGCTGCGGCTGCATGCGCAGGTGCGCGAGGACGCAGGCACCGATCGCGCGCCGGTGGTGCTCGTGCACGGCTACGGCATTGGCAGCAGCTATTTCGTGCCGCTCGCCGAGCGGCTCGCAGGGCACGTGCGCGTCTACGCGCCTGACTTGCCGGGCCATGGCCGGAGCGACCACGACGCACGCCCGCTCGGCATCGCCGAGCTGGGCGCGGCGCTCGCCGCCTGGATGGGCGCGCGGGGCCTGCGCGGCGCGTGGTCGTGGCGCATTCCCACGGGTGCCAGGTGGTGCTCGAAGCGCTGGCGCGTGATCCGGGGCTGGCGTGCGAGCTCGTCCTCATCGGACCCACGCTGGCGCCGCAGGCGCGCGGCGTTGCGCGACTGCTCGCCCGAGCGTTGATCGGCACGCTGTTCGAGCGCCCGAGCGCCGGCGTGTGGATGGCGCTCGACTACTACCGCGCGGGCGCGCGCGTGCTCGCGGCCGAGCTGCGCGCCATGCTCGCGCACGCACCCGAGCCGCTCCTCGCCCAGGTGAGGGTTCCGGTGCGCGTGGTCCGCGGCTCGCGCGACCTGGTAGCGCCGCAGCGCTGGGCGGAACGCGTCGCGCGCTTGACGGGCGCCCCGGCGCCCGCGGTGATCCGGGGGTGGGGCCACGCCGTGCACTACGACGCGCCGGCCACCGTCGCGGGCCTCATCCTCGGTTGACGCCGCGCCGCCCGCGCGGGTAAAAGGCGCGGGTGATCACCAATGCGGGGCTCGTGGCGGGCAGCATCGTGGGCGTGGTGTTCCTGATCGCCGGGATCCTGCTTCTGAAGCGCAAGGACCGTCCCGGCGGCGCCATGGTCACCGTGGGCGCGGTGTTCTACCTTGGCGCCCAGCTCTACGGCATCGCGGTGCTGCGGCCGTTCGTCGGCCGCGCCTTCGACGAGCGCTGGCACCAGCAGATCGCCACGGTGGAGGCCACCGCGACGATCGGACTGCTCGCCTGCGCCGCCGGCTTCGTCGCGCACGTCATGCGCCATCCGAAGCGCTGAAGCGGCGCAGGCCGGGCGGCCTCAGTTGGTGCGCTGGCCGCCGTGCACTTCGCCGCGCCAGGCGCCGGTCTCGGCGCCGCGGCTTTCGATGAACTTCTTGAAGTCCTCGACGCTCGTCTGCACGCGGCGCGACATCACACCCAGCGCGTCGCCGACGTTCTCGACCGCGCCTTTCGGCTCGTACTCCATGGTGAGCTGCACGCGCGTGCGGTCCGGGCCGACGGGCTCGAAGCGCACGGTGCCGGCGTTGGGCACCTCGGGGGTGGTGCTGCGCCAGGAGATCGTCTGGTCGGGCACCTGCTCCACGATCTCGGCGTCCCACTCCTTGTGCTTGCCCCAGACCTCGGCGTGCCAGTGCAGGTGCGTATCGTCGAGCTGCCGGACTTCCTTCACGCCGGCCATGAACTTCGGGAAATCCTCGAACTGCGTCCACTGGTCGTAGACGGTCCGGACAGGGCACTTGACTTCGATCGACTTCTCGATGCGTTCCATCGGTGTCCTCCTTGGGATGGGTTCCGGAGAAGGTTGCAAGGAGCGTTCCGCGATCCGGGGCCCTGACCCCGATTTCGGGGTCGGTCCGGCGGTGACGCGGAACGGGGTTTGCTAGGTGGAGGCGCCATGCCCCTGCGGGTTTCCGTCGTCGTGCCGACCTGCGGCCGCCCCGAGCTGCTCGCGCGATGCCTGCGGGCGCTGGAGCGCCAGTCGCTGCCGCGCGCGGACTACGAGATCATCGTGATCGAGGATGGCGAGCGGCGCGGGCCCGCGGCGGCGCGCAACCGCGGCTGGCGGCGCGCCCGGGCCCCGATCGTCGCGTTCACCGACGACGACACCGAGCCGGCGCCCGAGTGGCTCGAGCGCGGGCTGGAAGCCTTCGCGCCGCATGTCGATGCGGTCACCGGGCGCATCGTCATGCCCATTCCCGGGCGGCCCACCGACTACGAGCGCGACGCGCAAGGCCTGGAGCGTGCCGAGTTCGTCACCGCGAACTGCTTCCTGCGCCGCCGGACGCTCGAGCGCCTGGGCGGGTTCGACGAGAGCTTCCGCATGGCGTGGCGCGAGGATTCCGACCTGCACTTCCGCCTGCTGCAGGGCGGGGCGCGCATCGCCCACGCGGCGCGCGCCGTCGTCGTGCACCCGGTGCGCCCCGCACCCTGGGGCGTGAGCCTGCGCCAGCAGCGCAAGGTCATGTTCGACGCGCTGCTCTTCAAGAAGCACCGGAAGCTCTATCGCAGCCGCATCCGCGCCGAGCCGCGCTGGGATTACTACGCGGCGGTCGGCGCGCTCGGCGTCGCGCTCGCCGGCCAGCCGCTGGCATGGGCCGGATGGGGCGCCTTCACGCTGTGGTTCTTCGCGCAGCGCATGCGCGGCGCCTCGCGCCGCCCCGGCCACGTGCTCGAGATGCTGGTGACCTCCGCGCTCATCCCGCCGCTCGCCGTGTTCTGGCGCTTCGCGGGCGCGCTGCGCTACCGGGTCGCGTTCCTGTGAGCGTGCCGCTGCCGGCGTTCGTGCAGATCGAGCCGGTCGGGCAATGCAACCTGCGCTGCCGCATGTGCCCGGTGGCCTTCCGCGAGACCGAGCGGCCCGCGTTCATGCCGTTCGACACCTTCTGCCGGGTGCTGGAGCAGTTCCCGGGCGTGCGCAAGCTGCAGCTGCAGGGGCTGGGCGAGCCGCTGCTGCACCCGCGCTTCTTCGACATGGTGCGCCACGCCGCCGGGCGCGGCATCGAGGTGACCAGCAACACCAACCTCACCGCGCTCTCGCGCCGGCGCGCCGAGGAGTGCGCGGCGAGCGGGCTCGCGCACCTGTACGTGTCGGTGGACGCCGCGGACGCTGCGGCCTATGCGCACATCCGCGAAGGCTCGCGGCTGGAGCGGGTGCTGCGCAACCTCGCGCTGCTCGCCGAGGCCAAGGCGCGCCTGCCCTCGGCGCAGCCGCGCCTCACCCTGACCGCGGTGCTCATGCGGCGCAACCTCGGCGAGCTGCCGGCGCTGCTGCGCCTTGCACACGCGCACGGCTGCGAAGGCCTGCAGGTGCAGCGCCTGTGCCACGACTTCGGCGAGGAAACGCTGCCGCCGCGCTACCGCCCGATGCGCTCGTTCATCGACGCCGAGATGCTGGGCGAGGGCGACGCCGAGGCCCTGGAGCGCACGTTTGCCGAGGCGCGCGCCACGGCGGCGCAGCTCGGCGTGGCGCTGCGCCTGCCGCGGGCCCGGCCGCGGGCCGGGCGGGCGCCAGGCTGCGACTGGCCCTGGACCGGCGCCTACATCGCCTATTCCGGCGAGGCCATGCCCTGCTGCATGGTGGCCACGCCCGACCGCGTGCACTTCGGCAACATGGCCACGGAGGGCGTCGCCGCGGTGTGGCACAACGAGGCGTACGGCGAATTCCGCGAGCGCCTCGCCTCGGCAAGCCCGCCCGGCATCTGCCGCGGCTGCGCCGTCTACCGGGGGGTCTTCTAGCATGAGCGTGGAGCTCCTCGTCCTGTCGCCGCATCTCGAGGACGCGGTGCTCGGCTGCGGCGAGCTCATTGCCCGGCATCGCGGCGCGGTCGTGGTGACGCCTTTCGCCGGGATTCCCGAGGACACCGGCGTGGTGCCGCCCTGGGATGCGGCCTGCGGCTTCGGCAGCCGGCGCGAGGCGATGGTGGTGCGCCGGCGCGAGGAGCGCCGGGCGCTCGAGCGCCTCGACGCCGAACGGTGCTGGCTCGGATTTCTCGACCGTCAATACCGCCGCACGGACGAGGTGCCCGGCGTCGCGCTGAAGGTGGCCCGCGCCCTGCGCCGGCACCGCGCGCGGCGCGTGGCGCTGCCGCTGGGGCTGCTCAACCTGGATCACCTGCTCACGCACCGCGCGGGGCTCGGCGTGCTGCGGCGCGAGCCGCAAGGCGAGTGGCTGGTCTACGAGGAGCCGCAGTTCGGCTGCGCGCCGGAGGCGGTCGAGGCGGCGCTCTCGCGCCTCGCCGCGGCGGGCCTGGGCGTCGCGCCGCTCGCCCCCGAGTCGGGGTTCGCCTACGAGAAGAAGGCCGCGCTCGAGTGCTACGCCAGCCACCGGCGCGGGCGCGGAGGCGCCGTGCCGGCGCCCGCACCCGAGCGCTACTGGCGGATCACCCCGTAGGCGGGGCTTTTCGCGAAGTATTCGATGGTGCGCGCGAGGCCCTCGTCGAGCGGCACGCGCGGGTGCCAGTCGAGCATCGCGCGCGCGAGGGTGATGTCGGGGCAGCGGCGCGCCGGGTCGTCGCTCGGCAGCGGCCTGAACTCGATGCACGAGGGCGAGCGCGTGAGCGCGATGATGCGCTCGGCGAGCTCGAGCACGGTGCACTCCTGCGGATTGCCCACGTTCACCGGGCCGGTGAACTCGTCGTCGGTGCCCATCAGGCGCAGGATCGCCTCCACCGTGTCGCTCACGTAGCAGAAGGAGCGCGTCTGGCGCCCCTTGCCGTAGAGGGTGAGCGCCTCGCCCGCCAGCGCCTGCACGATGAAGTTCGAGACGACCCGGCCGTCGTTGGGGTGCATGCGCGGGCCGTAGGTGTTGAAGATGCGCGCCACCTTGACGCGCAGGCGGTGCTGGCGGTGGTAGTCGAAAAACAGCGTCTCGGCGCAGCGCTTGCCCTCGTCGTAGCACGAGCGCGCGCCGACCGGGTTGACGTGCCCCCAGTAGTTCTCCTTCTGCGGGTGCACCTGCGGGTCGCCGTAGACCTCGCTCGTCGAGGCCTGCAGGATGCGCGCCTTCACCCGCTTGGCGAGCCCGAGCATGTTGATCGCCCCGTGCACGCTCGTCTTCGTGGTCTGCACCGGGTCGAACTGGTAGTGCACCGGCGAGGCCGGGCAGGCGAGGTTGTAGATCTCGTCCACCTCCACGTACAGCGGGAAGGTGATGTCGTGGCGCAGCAGCTCGAAGCGCGGGTGGCCGAGCATCGGCTGCAGGTTGTCTTTCGTGCCGGTGTAGAAATTGTCCACGCACAGGACCTCGTGGCCCGCGGCGAGCAGGCGCTCGCACAGATGCGAGCCGAGAAAGCCCGCGCCGCCGGTCACCAGGCAGCGCTTACGCGACGAATCTCTCATGGGTCGCTCCGGTCACTTCGTGGAAGGCCGCGTCCCAGCCGGCGGCGAAGCGCCCGATGCCGAAGCGCTCGAGCGCCGTGCGGCGCGCCTCGCGCCCCAGGGCGCGCGCGTCCGCGGGGTGCTCCAGGAGAAACCGCATGCGCGCGGCGAGGAGGGCGGGATCGGTGTGCGCGAAGCCGTTGGCGCCGTCGCGGATCACGGTGCTCATCTCGGTGGTAGCGAGCGCGACCACCGGCAGCCCGGCCATCATCGCCTCGATCACCGCGAGGCCGAGGCTCGTCCAGCGGATGGGATTGAAGAGGAAGCGGTAGCGCCCGGCGAACCCGGGCAGCTCGGCGTGCAGCACCTCGCCCAGGCCGCCGGCCTCCTCGGCGCCCATGCCGACGAGATCCAGCGCAATGTCCTCCTTCAGGGACGCGTAGACGTCGAATCCCAGGCGCCGTCCGCGGCGCGCGAGGTGGTTCACCACGACGAGCCCGCGCGCCAGCTCGCCGCTGTAGCGGTAGCCCGGGTCGATCACGCCGTGCTCGATGACCCGCGTGGGAGCCTTGCCGCTGTCCCACATCAGCCGGTTGAAAGGCGTCACGTGCACGAGCAGCACTGCCGGGTCGTCCGCCACCGGATGGCGCGAATCGGTGGGGCTCTCCCGCGGCGGGTCGTGCTCGAGGTAGATCTTGGGCAGCCGCCGCTGCGCGGCCGACAGGTAGCGGTGCTGGTCCTCGAGGTACTGCGCATCGTCCTGGAACACGATGAGGTCGAGCGGCTGGTCCTTGGCCGCCTCGACGGGCAGGTCGTGCACGTTCGCGCCCCAGGGCAGGTGGCCGCCGCGGCCGCCGTAGCCCGGCGGCCGCCCGGGTTTGCAGAGCACGTAGAACTCGTGCGGCGCCTGCGTGAGGTAGAGCAGGTAGGCGCCGTGCGTGTGCCAGGTGAGGATGTTCAGGCGACGCATGCGGCGAGGCTGCGGGCTTCTTCGATTACGCGCCCGGCGCCGACGCCGAGCGCGCAGGGATGGCCGATGGGGCAGGCGGCGTGCGCGCAGGGCCGGCAGGCGACCTCGTGCGCCAGCACCCGGTGCCGCTCGCGCGCGAGCGGCGCCCAGCGGCGCGGATCCGAGCCGCTCGCCACGATCACGCTCGGGGTCTCGAGCGCCGCGGCGAGGTGCGAGATGCCGGTGTCGTTGGCCACCACCAGGCGCGCGCGGGCCACCAGCGCCGCCAGGCCGCCGAGGCTGGTTATTCCCGAAAGGTCGGCCGGCGCGGCGCGCATCGCGCTCGAGACGCGCCGCGCGATGGCGCTTTCGCTCGCCGTTCCCGTCAGGACGATG
>DATLGR010000494.1:0-16711 GCA_035540415.1 Burkholderiales bacterium
ACGTTCATCGGCGGCTCGCCGATGAACGTCGCGACGAACACGTTGCCCGGTCGCTCGTAGAGCTCCCGCGGCGTGCCGACCTGCTGCACGCGTCCGGCGCGCAGCACGGCGATCCGGTCGCCGAGCGTCATCGCCTCGGTCTGGTCGTGCGTGACGTACACGGTGGTGGTGCGAAGCCGCCGCTGCAGGCGCGCGATCTCGGCGCGCGTCTGGGCGCGCAGCCGCGCATCGAGGTTCGAGAGCGGCTCGTCCAGCAGGAAGGCCGCCGGCTCGCGCACGAGCGCCCGGCCCATGGCGACGCGCTGGCGCTGGCCGCCGGAGAGGGTGGCGGGGCGCCGGTCGAGCAGGGCCTCGAGCTCGAGCGCCTGCGCGGCGCGCGCCACGCGCACATCGATCTCTTCCTTCGCCAGGCGCGCGAGCTTGAGCGGGAAGGCGAGGTTCTCGCGCACGCTCATGTGCGGATAGATGGCGTAGCTCTGGAAGACCATCGCCATGTTGCGGTCCTTGGGGTCGACCTCGTTCACGCGCCGCCCGGCCACGCGGATCTCGCCGGCCGTGGGCGCCTCGAGACCGGCGATCATGTTGAGAAGCGTCGACTTGCCGCAGCCCGACGGCCCCACCAGGATGAAGAACTCGCCGTCGGCGATGGTGAAGTCGGCGTTCTGCACCGCGACGGTGCCGTCGGCGAAGCGCTTGGTGATGCCCGCGAGCGCGATCTCGGCCATGGCTAGCCCTTGACCGCTCCCGCGGTGAGGCCCTCGACGATGCGCCGCTGAAAAGCGAGCACCACCAGGATGACCGGCGCGGTCACCACCACCGAGGCCGCGGCGATGGAGCCGGTCGGCAGCTCGTAGCGGGAGGCGCCGGTGAAGAAGGCGATCGCCGCGGGAACCGTGCGCGCCGCATCGCTCGAGGTGAGCGAGATGGCGAACAGAAAGTCGTTCCAGGCGAAAATGAAGACGAGGATCGCGGCGGTGACCACGCCGGGCGCGGCGAGCGGCAGGATCACGTGGCGCAGCGCCTGCAGGCGCGTCGCACCGTCCATGCGCGCGGCACGCTCGAGCTCCCAAGGAATGTCGCGGAAGTAGGCGGCGAGCAGCCAGATCGCGAGCGGCAGCGTGAAGGTGACGTAGGGAATGACAAGCCCCGCCCAGGTGTCGAAGAGCCCGGTGAGCCGCCACGCATCGAAGAGCGGGCCGACGATCGCAATGCCGGGGAACATCGCCACCGCGAGCGCCGCCCCGAGCACCAGCGTCCTGCCGCGGAACTCCAGGCGCACGATGGCGTAGGCGGCCAGCGTGGCGAGGGTCACCGCGATGAGCGTGGTCATGAGCGCGATGCCGATCGAGTTGACGAGCGCCGCCGGGAACTGCGGGTCGACGAAAATCGCCTGGTAATGCTCCAGCGTGAGCGCCTCGGGCAGGAAGCGCCCGTCGCCCAGATCGCCCGGGCGCTTGAGCGACAGCGATACGATCCACGCGACCGGAAGGAGCGCATACGCCACCGCTGCGACGCTGCCCGCCGCCCACAGGAGCCGCGCGCTCATCGCGCCGGCCTCCCGAGCGGTGTGCCGAACGCCTTGAGGTAGGCGAGGGCGATCGCCACGACGCACACGAAGATGAGCACCGCCACCGCCGAGCCGAGGCCGAGATTCAGCCGCGCGATCAGCGCGTTGTAGCCCACGATCGAGACGGTCTCGGTGTCGAGCGCGCCGCGCGTCAGCACGAACACGGTGTCGAAGACGCGGAAGGCATCCAGCGTGCGGAACAGCAGCGCGACGAGAATCGCCGGCTTCATCAGGGGAAGCGTCACGTGCCGGAAGCGCGCCAGCGCGCCGGCGCCGTCCACGCGCGCCGCGGCGAGGAGCTCCCGCGGCACGAGCGTGAGCCCGGCGAGGAGCAGCAGCGCGACGAAAGGGGTCGTCTTCCACACCTCGGCGAGAACGATCACGATGAAGGCGGGCAGGCGCTCGCCGAGCCAGGCGCGCTCGAGCCCCAGCAGACCGTCGACGAACCCGGTGACCGGGTCGAAGGCGAAGCGCCAGGCGAGCGCCGCGACCACGGTAATGATGGCGTAGGGCACGAGGATGGCGGTGCGCACGATGCGCCGCGCGAAGAGGGCGCGGTGCATGAGCAGCGCCAGGGCAAACCCGAGGACCAGCTCGAGGGCCACCGAGGTCACCGTGATGATCAGAGTGTTGGCGAGCGCCTGCCACCAGACGGGCGAGGCGAGGACGCTCAAGTAGTTGCCAAGGCCGACGAAATGGCGCTCGTCGGGAAATCGCAGGTCATAGCGGAAGAGCGAGAGCCACAGCGCGTAGGTGATCGGTACGGCGGTCACCGCGAGCATCGCCGTGACCGCCGGCGCGCACAGCAGCCAGGCGAGGCGGCGCTCGGTCAGAAAAGTCCCTCCGAGCGCAGCGCCCGCCCGAGCAGTTCGCGCAGGCGCTCGGCGTCGCGCGCGGGCTCGATGGCGTGAAGAGGATGGAGCGTGCGGCTGATGGCGAGCGACACGTCGTAGTACACGGGGGTCTGAGGCCGCTGCACCGCGTCGCGCAGCGTGTCGCGCAGGAGATCCGCGAAGGGCATCGCAGCGCGCACCGTGGGCGCGTCGTACAGCGCCTCGATGCTCGGCGGCAGGCCGGCGCGCTCCGCCGCGAGGCGCTGCTGGCGCTCGGAGGCGATGCACGCGGCGACGCGAAACGCGAGCTCCGGGTGACGCGAGTGCGCGCCGATGCCGAGGTTCACGCCGCCGACGGTCACGCGGCTGCGCTCGCCGGGCTCCACCGCCGGCCAGCGCGCCCAGCCCATGTGCGCGGCGACCTCCGGGGCGTTGCGCTGCGCCGAGGCCCAGACGAAGCTGTAATTGAGCATGAACGCCGAGTGCCCGGCCTCGAACGCGAGCCGCGCCTGGTCCTCGCGGCTCGTGGAGAGCGCCGGGTCGGCGGCGCTCGAGGTGGCGAGCCGCGCGAGCACGCCGAGGGCGCGCCGCGCCGGTCCCGGCTCGAGCTGCACCGCCTCGCCGTCGGGCGAGAGCACCGCGCCGCCGGCCGAGGCGAGGAGCGAGGTGAAGAACACCGTCAGCCCTTCATAGCGCTCGCCCTGCGCCTGGATGCGGCCGCCAGGGCCGAGCGACTCGGCCCTGTCGATCATCTCGTCCCAGGTGGCGGGCGGCGCGGGCACGCGATCGGTGCGATACCACAGAAGCTGCGCGTTGGTGGTGAACGGCGCCGCCCACAGCCCGCCGGCGTAGGTGGCGCTGTCCACCGTCGCGGTCAGGCGCCCTTCGCGCGCGCGGGCCGCAACTTCGCCCCGCCAGGGCAGGATCCAGCCGGCGCGTGCGAACTCTGCCGTCCAGATCACGTCCATGGCGATCACGTCGATGGTGCGATCGCCTGCCGCCAGCCGGCGCACGAGCTGCTCGCGCTGCTGGTCCGCATCCGCCGGCAGCAGCGCGAGCTCGACGCGCACTCCAATCTCCGCGCCGCAGTCCTGCGCCGCCTGCGCAAAGGCGCCCGAACGCTCGTCGAACGTGTACCACCGCAGCGTCGGCACCGCTGCGTCCTCCCGGCCGCACGCGGCAGCGACGAGGAGGAGGGGAAGAAGCAGAGCCCTCAGGCGGTGCGGCGGCGCTTGCGCAAAGCGCGCCGTTTGGCGAGGTAACGGTAGATCTCGGTGTGGTCCGCGCCGCGCGGCAACCGCTTCTCGGCGTCGCGCCACAGCTTGAGCGTGCTCTTGAGATACGGGGCATCCACGGCGAGATCCCGTGCGAGCGCCGCAGCGATGCCGACGTCCTTCGCCATGAGCGCGAGCTTGAACCCCGAGGCGAAGGCGCCGGTCAGGACCTGCTGCGGGATTTTCCGCTCGGTCGTGCTGTTCCTGCCCGTCGAGGCGTTGATGGCCTCCAGCATGGCCTTGGGGTCGAGACCGAAGGCCTGCGCCACGAGCAGCGCTTCGAAGCCCGCCAGGGTGCCGGCCGCGCCGAGGTAGTTGTTGAGCGCCTTCACCGCGTGCCCGGCGCCGAGCGGCCCGACATGGAAAAGATCCTTGCCCATCGCCTCGAGCACCGGGCGCACCCGCGCCACGACGCTCGGCTCGCCGCCGATCATGATGGCGAGGGTCGCATCCTTCGCCTTCGCGATCGCGCCGGACACCGGGGCATCGACGAGGTCGACGCCGCGGGCCTTGAGCGCCGGGGCGAGCGCGCGAGTGCCGGCGGGCTCGGAGGAGCTCATGTCGATGACCACGCTGCCGGCCGGCAGCGCCGGCAGCGCCTCGAGGACCGCTTCGCGCACCGCCTCGCCGTCGGGGAGCATCGTGATGAGGATCTCGGCATCCCTGGCCGCCGCCCTGGCCGACTTGCAGGTTCCCGTCTTCCTGACGTCGAAGGTCCGCACGTCGAAGCCCGCGCGCGCGAGGTTCGCCGCCATCGGCGCCCCCATGGTGCCCAGGCCGATGAAGCCTACTTTGCGGATTCGAACACCTCTTTGGCGCAGCGAAACGCGACCACCGCCGCCGGGACGCCGCAGTAGATCGCCACCTGCAGGAACACTTCCTTGATCTGATCCCGGGTGAGGCCGTTGTTGAGCGCGCCGCGGATGTGGAGCTTGAGCTCGTGCTCCTTGCCGAGCGCCGAGAGCATGCCCAGGTTCAGCACCGAGCGCATTTCGCGCGGCAGCCCCGGGCGGTTCCAGATGTCGTTCCAGCAGTAGGTATTGAGCAGCTCGACGAACTCCCGGTTGAAGTCGTCCACCTGCGCCATGGATTTGTCCACCCAGGGCTTGCCGAGCACCTCGGTGCGGGTCTTCAGTCCGGCGTCGTAGCGTTCCTTGTGGCTGCGCTTGTCCATCGCGAGTCTCCGGGGGAAAGTAGTTGCACAAACAGCTCGGCGAGCTTGCTCACCCCGAGCTTACGGTAGGCGCGCTTCCGGTAGGTATGGACGCTCGCTATGCCGATGCCCAACGCAGCCGCGATGTGCGCCGACGAATGGCCTCGCAGGAGGCCGGCGCAAACGCTCGCCTCGCGCGGCGTGAGCCCCGGGCAGCCGGCCGCGAGGCGGCTCTCCAGCGCCTCCGAGGCGCGCTGGTGCCGCGCGATCAGGCTGCCGAATACCGGCGCCGCCTGGGCGAAGCGCTCCAGGGCGAGGTCGGACACTGCGCCGTGCTCGGGGCCGCGCAGGATATGCAGGCTGAACCAGCCGCGGCCGCGGGCCGGGAACAGCGTGACGATGCGGTCGACGAAGCCGGCCTCCACCATGAGCCGGCGGTGGCCCGGGTCGGGCAACTCTTCGCGCACCACGCAGGTCGTGAGGCAGGTGCGCGCGCCGCTGCGCAGGCGCAGCGCGCCGAACGCGCGATAGGCCGGATCCTGGCTCGCGTAGCGGCGCGCGTATTCGCTGGTATGCCGCGCAAGCGCGCTCGCGCCGAGCGCCCAGTCGCCAAGCAGCGGCTCGACCTCGGCGAGCCCGGCCCAGTACACCGCGGTGGCGCCGGCGCCGACCATGCGCTCCACCGAGGCGAACAGCTGGCGCCGGAACTCCGGCGTGCCGACGGCGTCGATCAGCGGGCACAGCGACTGGGGAATGGCGAGCGGGTCGTCGACCAGGCTCGCGGCGGCGGTCCTCATGGTCGCTGTCCTACTGCAGGGGGACAGACATGACGCGCCATTTTACATAGCATAGGCGCTCGGCACGAGGAGAGCGTATGGACATCAAGCAGTTACACCACGTTGCGTACCGCTGCAAGGATGCCAAGCAGACCGCCGATTTCTACACCCGGGTGCTCGGGCTGGAATACGCCATGGCGGTGTCGGAGGACCGCGTCCCGAGCACGGGGGAGCAGCACCCGTACATGCACATCTTCTTTCGCATGGCCGATGGCAGCTATGTGGCCTTCTTCGAGCTCCCCGAGTCGCCTGCCATGGGGCGCGACGAGGCGACGCCGCAATGGGTGCAGCACCTCGCCCTGCGGGTGGACGACGAGGCGGCGCTGCTGCGCAACAAGGCCCGCCTGGAGTCGCACGGGGTCGAGGTGCTGGGACCGGTGGACCACGGCATCTGCAGGTCGATCTATTTCTTCGACCCCAACGGCCACCGCCTGGAGCTCACCGTGGACACCATGACGCCCGAGATGAAGCGGCGCCTCGAGTCGGTGAGCGAGCCGATGATGGAGGAATGGACGCGGACCAAACGGGCGCCGCATCACGCGGACTGGGTCCACAAGCGATGACCTACGAAGTCGCCCCGCAGTGGGTGCATGTGCAGTACGACGAGTCGGCGCAGTTCACCGAGGTCTACGGCTTCGTCGGCTCGCAGGGCACGGTGAACTGCGAGGGCGTGCTCTACGTGCCCCGGGGGAGCCCGCCGCGCACGCTCGCCATCTTCATGCATCCGTCCTCGACGCTGCAGCTGCTGCCGATGCCCTCCGCGCTCGCGCGCGCCGGAGTGCATGTCCTGTGCGCGGGCTCGCGCTACGCCAAGAACGACACCCCGCTCATCATGGAAAAGGTGGCGCTGGACCTGGGCGCCTATGTGCGCCATGCGAAGGAGAAGTGGGGATACCGGAAGGTGGTGCTGTGCGGCTGGTCCGGGGGCGGATCGCTGTCGCTGTTCTACCAGGCGCAGGCGGAGAAGCCGAGCGTGACCCAGACGCCCTCGGGCGAGCCGGTGAACCTCAAGGGGCTGACGCCCGCCGACGCGCTGATCTTCCAGGCCGCGCACCTGTCGCGGGCGCGCATGCTCTCCGAATGGATCGACCCCTCGGTGATCGACGAGTCGGACCCCGACCGGCGCGACCTGGAGCTCGACATCTACAACCCGAAATGTCCGAACCGCCCCCCCTACACGCCGCCGTTCATCCAGCGTTTCCGCGCCGCGCAGCTGGCGCGCATGCGCCGGCGCACCGCCTGGGTGAAGGAGACCCTCGAGACGCTCAAGCGCCGCGGCGGCGACGAGGTCGAGCGCGGCTTTGTCACCTACCGCACCATGGCGGACCTGCGCTTCATGGACCCGGCGGTGGATCCCAACGACCGCAAGCCCGGCTGGTGCTACCTCGGCAAGCCCGAAACCGCGAACACCGGGCCGGTGGGCATCGCGCGCTTCTCGACCCTGCGCGCCTGGCTGTCGCAGTGGTCGATCGACGACTCGAACGCCGACGGCCTGCGCTCGGCGGCGGCGGTCAGCGTGCCGCTGCTTGCGGTCGAGAACTCGGCCGACGACGCGGTGCCGCAGCCTCACGTGCGCGCGATCCACGACGCCGCGGCGAGCCGGGACAAGACTTACCACGTGGTCAAGGGGGCCACGCACTACTATCAGGGCCAGCCCGCGCTGCTCAAGCAGGCGGTCGAAACCTGTGTAGGATGGCTACGCCAGCAGAACCTGATCGATTGAGGAGGAGTCCCGCATGAACAAGCTGCTGTTGTCGCTCGCCCTCGGCCTTGCCGCGCTCGCTGCGCAGGCCCAGGAAACCATCCGCATCGGCGTCATCACCGACCGGGTCGGCGTGTCCAGGCCCTATTCCGAGCCCGCCACCGAAGGCCTCGTCTTCGGCGCCGAGGAAATCAACCGCCGCGGCGGCGTGCTCGGGCGCAAGATCGAGCTGCTGGTCGTGGATGACCAGTCGCGCCCCGATATCTCGGCGGCGCTGGCGCGCAAGCTGGTCGACCAGGGCGTGGCATTCATCATCAGCATGTCCCTCACCCCGGCCACCCAGCAGCAGCAGACGGTGACCATGGAGACCAAGACGCCGCAGATGACGCCGATGAACTCGGGCGATACGCTGACCACGCAGCTGCCGAACCCGTACTTCTGGCAGACCGGCCCGCTCGGCTCCATCCAGATCGCGACGCTGCTCGCGCACGCCCGCAAGCAGAACCTGAAGCGCGTGGCCCTCATCACCGACAACTCCGACCTCGGTCAGCTCCTGGGGCGCTTCTTCCGGAGCGGCCTGGAGAAATCCGGCATCCAGGTGGTGGCCGAGGAGGTGGTCCCGCGCGGCGCGACCACCGCCACGCCGCAGATGCAGAAGATCCGCGCGAGCAACCCGGAGGCCATGTTCATGGCGGGCGTGCTGACGGCGGAGAACGTGCTGATCCTGCGCGCCTACCGCGAGCTCGGGCTCAAGTTCCCGATCCATTCCTCCTACAACCTGTCCGTGCCGATCTACGAGACGGTGGCGAAAGGCCTGGTGAACGGCGTGACCTTCGTCGATGCCTACGACCCGGACAAGCCGGAGGTGAAGGAATTCGTCGCCTCGTACCGCAAGGCGACCGGCAAGGAGCCCTTCAACCTGCACGGCTACGGCTACGACGGCATCATGATGGTGGCCGAGGCGATCCGCCGCGCCGGCTCGACCGACTCGGAGAAGGTCCGCGCCGCCATGCAGTCGGTCACCTACCGCGGCGTGATGGGCGCGCGGGGAATGGAGTACAGCTTCCCCGAGGGCAGGCGCGTCGGCTTCGATCCGAACGGCATGGTGGTGCGGGTCTACGAGGGTGACCGGCAGGGCCGCGTCATCCACGTCGGCCAGAAGTAGTCCTTGTCGGACCTTCTCGAGATCGCCGTCTCCGCGGCGGCGTCGGGCTGCGTCTATGGCCTGATCGCGCTCGCCTACCTGCTGATGATCCGGCCCACCGGCATCATCAACTTCGCGGTGGGCGAGTGGGCCATGGTGGCCGCGTTTGGCGGCTACCTCCTGCTCACGCAGCACCACTGGCCCTATCCGGCGGGCATGGCGGCGGTGGTGGCGTTCATGTTCCTGCTCGGCTGGGCGACCGAGCGCGTTGCGGTGCGCCCGCTGGTCGAGCGCGGCGCCCCGCTGCTCGCGCCCATCCTGGCGCTCCTCGGCATGCTGGTCATCTTCCGCGAGTCGATCTCGGTGAGCTTTGCGCCGGACCCGCACACGGTGCCGCAGGCGTTCGGCTTCGGCCGCCTCGAGCTCGGTCCGATCGCCGGCTCCTACCAGAGCTTCTTCATCATCGCGGTGACGCTCGTCGTGTTCGTGGGGGTGTGGCTGTTCTTCGAGCGCACCGTGGCGGGCAAGAGCTTCGAGGCGGTGGCGCTGCACCGGCGCGCCGCGGCGCTCATGGGCATCAACCTGTCCCGGGTCACGGCGCTGTCCTTCGCCGGGGGCGCGGGCGCGGCCGGCCTTGCCGGGCTGCTCGTCTCGCCCAACATCTCGGCCCACTACCTGATGGGCGTGCCGCTCGCCATCCAGGGCTTCACCGCGCTCGTCATCGGCGGGGTGGGGCGGGTTGAGGGCGCGCTGCTCGGCGGGCTGGTGCTCGCGTTCGCCGAGCAGCTCACCGCGCGCTACGCGCCGATTCCGTCGGGATTCACGCAGGGCGTGCCGCTGCTGTTCCTGATGCTGTTCCTCCTCTTCCGGCCTACCGGCCTGCTCAAGGCCAAGGCATGAGCGCGTGGCGGCCGCTCGCCTGGGTGGCGCTGTTCGCGGCGCTGGCCGCGGCGCCGTTTTTCCTCGGCAGCTACCACAACGACGTCTTCCGCAAGATGCTGCTGTGGGTCGCGCTCGCGCTCGGCTACAACTTTCTCTTCGGCATCTGCGGGCAGATCGCGTTCTCGCACTTCGCCTTCTACGGCGTGGGCGCCTATTCGATCGTCATCCTGCTCTTCCAGTTCGAGCTGCCATTCGCGGTGGCGGCGCTGCTCGGCCTCGCGCTCTGCGCGCTGGTGGCGCTGGCGGTGGCCATTCCGTCCACGCGCCTCGAAGGCTTCTACCTCGCCCTCGCCACGCTGGCGCTCGCGCAGCTCTTCATCGTGCTGCTGAACGAGGGCGGTGCGCTCACCGGCGGTACCGGCGGGCTGGCCAACTACCGGCTGCCCGAGATCTTCGGCGTGCGCATCGCCGGTCCCTGGTACACGGTGCTGATCGTGGGGCTGGTGGCGCTCACCTTCGGCATCCTCTGGCGCCTGGACCGCTCCTGGTTCGGCCGCGCCTGCCGCGCCATCCGCGACAATCCCGAGGCAGCGGCGGCGATGGGCGTGAACGTTGCGCGCACGAAGGTGATCGTCTTCACCCTCACCAGCGTGCTGGCGGGCGTCGCGGGCATGGTCTACGCCTTCGTCGACAACACGGTCAACCCGCCGATCTTCGGCCTCGATAACGCCTTCCTGCTGCTCTTCATGATCATCGTCGGCGGCGCCGGGCGACATGCCGGCGCGGTCATCGGCGCGGTCCTCCTGTACCTCGCGCCGTTCGTGCTCTCGCCGCTCATCGGACACCACCACGTGCTGGTGTTCGGCGTGTTCGTGCTGGTCGCGATCCTGCTCTACCCGCGCGGCCTCATCGGGATCTGGGATGCCCTCCGCCAGCGCCTTGCTTGAGGTCCGCGGGCTCGTCAAGCGCTTCGGCGGCCTGACCGCCGTGGACCGCGTCGACTTCGACGTGCGCGAAGGCGAGATCCTCGGCATCATCGGCCCCAACGGCGCGGGCAAGAGCACCGTGTTCAACCTCATCGCGGGCGCGCTGCCGGCGAGCGCCGGCGAGGTCCGGTTCGCCGGCGAGCCGATCCTCGGCCGGCCGCCGCACGCCATCGCCGCCCTCGGCATCATGCGTACCTTTCAGCACAACCGCCCGTTCGCCGGCATGCCGGTGGTCGACAACGTCCTGGTGGGCTCGCACGCGCGCTTCCGTGCGGGCTTGTGGCGCATCCTCGCCGGCGGCGGCGGTGCGGAGGAGCGGGCGCGGCGGCGGCGCGCGGAGGAGCTGATCGAGTTCGTGGGCCTCGGCGATTTCGCGCACGCCGAGGTCGACACGCTGTCCTTCGGGCAGGGCCGGCTGCTCGAGATCGCGCGCGGCCTGGCCGGCGAACCGAGGCTCATGCTGTTCGACGAGCCGGCCGCCGGCCTCACGCTCGCCGAGTGCGACCGGCTCGCGGGCATCATCCGCGGCATCGCCGCACGGGGCATTGCGGTGCTCTTGATCGAGCACGACATGCGCTTCCTGCTGCCGCTCGCGCAGCGCGTGGTGGTGCTCAATTTCGGCGCCAAGATTGCGGAAGGCACCCCGCAGGAGGTGCGCATGCATCCGGCCGTGATGGCGGCTTACCTGGGCGATGCTACGGCTGTCTGAGCTCGAGGCGTCGTATGGCGCGGCGCCGGTGGTGTCCGGCGTGAGCCTCGCCGTCGACAGGGGCGAGACCGTGGCGCTCCTCGGCCCGAACGGCGCCGGCAAATCCACGGTGCTCGCGGCGATCACCGGCACCCTCCGCCACCGGCGCGGCCAGATCCTGCTCGACGGAGAGAACCTCGCCGTGAAGCCGAGCCACGCCATCGTGGCGCGCGGCGTGGCGCTCGTGCCGGAGGGGCGGCTCATGTTCGCGCCGTTCAGCGTCGAGGACAACCTGCTCCTCGGGGCGATCCGCCTGTCGGGCGGGCGCCCCGCGCTCGCCGAGCGCTACGAGTTCGTCTACCGGCTCTTTCCGCGCCTCGCCGAGCGGCGCCGCCAGGCGGCGGGCACGCTCTCCGGCGGCGAGCAGCAGATGCTCGCCATCGGCCGGGCCCTGATGAGCGCGCCGCGGCTGCTGCTGCTCGATGAGCCGTTCCTCGGGCTCGCACCGCTGGTCGTCGCCGAGATCCGGAAGGCGCTGGAGGTGCTGAGAAAGAGCGGCCTCACGATGCTCGTGGTCGAGCAGAAGCTCGACATCGCGCTCGACTTCGCGAGCCGCGCCTATGTCCTCATCAAGGGCCGCGTCGCCCTTGAGGACAGCACCGCAAGCTTGGCGCAGCGGCCGGATCTGTCCGAGCTCTACTTCTCCCTCGCTACTTCTTCTGCATCCGCAGGATCCAGTCCTTGAACCCGGCGAGGAGGTCGGTCAGGAACTTGCGCGTGGTCTCGTCGGTGAGCTTGCCGTTCGCGTCGAACTTGGTCGGTGCGGCACCGATGAACACTTCCGGGCGCGGCAGGGGATGCGCCCAGAGCTGCACCAGGATGCGCCGCAGGTCGTACTGATTGCGCGGCCCGCCGAGCGGGCCCGTGGTGGCGGAGAAAATCGCGACCGGCTTGTCCTGGAAGGCCTGGTTGGGCGGGCGCGAAGCCCAGTCGATGGCATTCTTCAGCACCCCGCTCACGGAGAAGTTGTACTCCGGGCTCGCGAAGAGCAGCCCGTCGGCCGCCGCGATCTCGTCGCGCAGGCGCTTCACGCTCGCCGGCATGCCGGCATCGAGCACCTCCTGGTTGAACATCGGGATGTCGGCGAGGCTGGTGATGCTCAGCGTCATCCCCGGGGGCAGCAGCTCGCCGCAGGTGCGCAGCGCCGCCATGTTGTAGGAAGCCTTGCGCAGGCTGCCGCAGATCCCCAGCACCTTCAAGTCCGCCATCGCGGATCTCCTTGGACGTAAAGGCCGGCAGTCTACAAAAGAAACAGGGTCCGTCCCTGTTTCCCGGGGTTCGGTTCGCGGGTTTCGTGCGAACGAGGGGCCCTGTTCCCGCGGCCGCGGTAGGTAAACTAGGCGTTCGCTCAAGGAGGAGACATGAGGATCTTCATCGCCGCGCTGCTCGCCGCCGTCTCGACGCTCGCCGCCGCGCAGGGCTTCCCCGAGCGGCCGGTGCGCATCATCGTGCCGCTGACGCCCGGCGGCTCGCCGGACACCATCGCGCGCGCCATCGCGCAGGGACTGCAGGGCGTATGGCCGCACGCGGTCGTGGTCGAGAACCGCCCGGGCGGCAGCCAGAACATCGGCGCCGACCTGGTGGCGAAGGCCGCGCCCGACGGGCACACCTGGCTGCTCGCGCCGGATAACGTGTTCGCCACCAATCCGCACCTGGGCAAGCAGCCGTTCGACCCGCTCACGGACTTTGCGCCGGTGACGCAGCTTGCGCGCATCCAGTTCCTGCTGGTCGTGCCCTCGAGCGTGCCGGTGAGCTCGGTCCAGGAGCTGATCGCGTACGCCAAGGCGCGCCCCGGCGAGCTGAACCATGGTTCCTCGGGCAACGGCAGCCCGCAGCACCTGGGCGCCGCGATGCTCGAGCAGCTCGCGGGAATCCGCCTGAACCACGTGCCGTACAAGGGCGCGGCGCCGGCCATCGCCGACCTGCTCCCGGGACGCATCCAGGTGTGGATCGGCGCCGCCAACACGCTGCTCCCGCACATCAAGGAAGGGCGTCTCAGGCTCCTCGCGAGCAGCGCGGCGACGCGCTTCCCGAACCTGGGCGACACCCCCACGGTGGCCGAGGCCGGGGTGCCCGGGTACGCGCTCGACCCCTGGCTCGGGCTTTTCGTGCCCGCCAGGACGCCGCCGGAGATCATCCAGCGCATCCACGCCGACGCGACGCGGATCGTCAACGCGCCCGACCTGAAGTCGAAGCTCGCCGCGCAGGGCATCATGATCGAGACCAACTCGCCCGCCGAGTTCGCGCGCGCCATTCGCGAGGATCACGCGCGCTGGGGCAAGGTGATCCGCGAAGCCGGCATCAAGGCCGAGTGAACGCACGGCGAGGGCGCTGAGCTGGCCTCGGCGCTCGCAAACCGCGACTTCCGCCGGCTCTGGGCGAGCTCGCTTCTCTCGTGGTCCAGCCAGTGGATCCAGCAGGCGGCGCTCGGCTGGGTGGTCTACGAGATCACCGGCTCGGGCGCGCTGCTGGGCGCCGTGCTGGGAGCGCGCGCCCTTCCCATGGTGCTGCTCGCGCCGCTCTCGGGCGTCGCCGCCGAGCGCTACGACCGCCGGCGCCTGCTCCAGGCGAGCCAGCTGCTCGCGGCCGCGGTGTCGATCGCCTTCGGCGCGGCGCTCGCGGCCGGCGCGGTGAGCGTATGGATGCTGTTCGCCTTCACCGTGCTGATGGGCGCCTCGAACACCATCGACCGGCCGGCGCGGCTGACGAGCGCCTTCGAGCTGGTGCCGCGCGCCGATGCGGTGCGCGCCGTGGCGCTGAACACGGTGGGATTCTCGGCGATGCGCATCCTCGGCCCGGCGATCGCGGGCTACCTCATCGCCTGGTTCGGCTCGGCGGGCAGTTTCTTCGTGCAGGGGCTCCTCTACGCCGCCTCGGCGGCGGTGGTCCTCATGGTGGCGTTCCCGCCGCGTCGCGCGCCCCGCAGCGAGCGCTCGGCGTTCGCCGACATGATGGAAGGCTTGCGCTATGCGGCGACGGACCCGACCACGCGGCTGCTGGTGATGCTCGGCGCGCTGCCCTACTTGCTGCTCGTGCCGGTATGGGGGACGCTCTATCCCATCTATGCGAAGGACGAGTTCGGCGCCGGCCCGCAGGGGCTCGGCATCCTGCTCACCGCGGTGGGGCTGGGCGGAACCTTCGGCGCGCTCGCGGCGAACGCGCTGGCGCGAGCCGAGCGCCAGGCGCTCATCCAGGCGGTGTGGGTCCTGGTGATGGCGGGCGCCATCCTCGGGGTCGCCGCGAGCCCCGGGATCGCCGCGGCCGCCGCCTTCAGCGTGCTCGGCGGCGCTGCCGAGATGGCGCATACCGCGAGCAACATGGCCATGCTCCAGATGTCGGCGCCGGCCGGGATGCGCGGGCGCATCTCGAGCCTGCTCATGCTGTACCCCGCGCTCATCTCGGTGGGCGCGCTTCTGGCCGGGCCGCTCGCCGACCTGCTCGGCGTTCGCGGTGCCTCGGCGGCGCTCGCCCTCGCGGCCATCGGCGCGATCGCCGTGATGGCCGCCGCCTTTCCACGACTCAGGGAGCTGAAGATCAAATGAAGAAGACCATGAGACGGCCCGCCGCCAGCGCGGCGCTGCTGGAGGACCTGGTGGCGGGAAGCCGCGTGCTCGCGCAGCACGGCGTGCTCGACGCCTACGGCCATATCAGCGTGCGCAGCGACAAGGAGCCTCGGCACTTCGTGATGTCGCGCTCGCGCGCGCCCGCGCTGGTGACCGTCGCGGACTTGATGGAGCTCGACGCGGACAGCGAGCCGGTCGGGGGCGACACGCGCAAGGGCTTCATCGAGCGCTACATCCACGGCGAGATCTACCGCACCCGGCCCGACGTGAAGGCGGTGGTGCACAGCCATTCGCCCTCGGTCATTCCCTTCGGCATCACCCGCACGCCGCTGCGGCCGGTCTATCACATGGGCTCGTTCCTGTGGTCGGGGGCGCCGGTGTGGGACATCCGCCGGGTGCGCGAGGACAACGACGTCCTGGTGCGCGACCGGCCGCTCGGCGCGGCGCTGGCGCAGGCGCTGGGAAGCTGCACCTGCGTGCTCATGCGCGGTCACGGCTTCACGGTGGTCGGCGACAGCGTGCCCGAGGTCGTGTTCCGCGCCATCTACACCGAGATGAACGCGCGGCTGCTGATTCAGGCGCGCGCGCTGGACGGACCGATCGAGTACCTGAGCGAGCAGGAAGGGCGCAATTCCACCGCGGCCAACCGCGGCACGATGGAGCGTCCGTGGGAGCTATGGAAAGCGCAGGCGCTGCGGCGCAAATAGCGCCCGCCCGCCCTGCCGCGTGAGCAGCCAGACGACGATCGCCATGTTGAGCAGGTTGAAGGCGATGCCGTTGATGAACGCCGCGCGATAGGAGCCGGTGACGTCGAAGATGGCCCCCGACATCCAGCCGCCGAGGGCCATGCCGAAGAGCGTCGCCATCAGCACGATGCCGGTGCGCGCCCCGGCCTCGCCCGGCGCGAAGTACTCGCGCACGATGATGGCGTAGGCCGGGACGAGCCCGCCCTGGAACAGGCCGAACAGCGCCGACACGACGTAGAGCGAGGCGAGGCCGTCGAAGGGCAGGAACAGCGTGAGCGCAATCCCCTGCAGCAGCGAGCCGAGGAGCAGGGTGCGCAGGCCGCCGATGCGGTCGGAGATCCAGCCCGAGGCGAGGCGGCTCACGATGCCGAAGCCGAGCATGAGCGAGAGCATTTCGGCGCCGCGCGCCGCGCCGAAGCCGAGATCGGTGCAATAGGCGACGATATGCACCTGCGGCATGGACATGGCGACGCAGCACGCGACGCCGGCCACGCACAGCGCGGCCATCAGCGTGTTCGGCGCCAGCCCGAGCGGGCGGGCGTGCAGCGTGCGGGTCTCGGCGTTGAGCGTACCGGCGGCCGGAACCGGCGGCCGGCGGCGCAGCAGCAGGGCGAGCGGCAGCGACACGGCGAGCACGAAGAAGCCCACGCCGGTGTACGTGGCGCGCCAGCCCGAGAGATCGAAAAAATACTGCAGGATCGGCGGCCACACCGCGCCCGCGAGGTAATTGCCGCTGATGCAGATGGCCACCGCGATGCCGCGCCGGCGGCTGAACCACAGGGAGACGTCGGCGACGAGCGGGGCGAAGGTTCCCGAGCAGCCAAAGCCGATCAGCAGGCCGTGCACCAGCGCGAACACCGGAAGGCTCGGCGCGTGTCCGGCGGCGATGAAGCCGCTGCCCAAACAGGCGCCGCCCAGAAGGACCGGGACTATCACGCCGAAGCGGTCGGCGAGACGCCCCATGAGGATCCCTCCCAGGCCGAAGCCGAGCATGGTCAGGGTATAGGGGAACGCGGCGGCGGCACGATCGACGCCGAACTCCGCTTGAACCGGCGGCAGCGCGACGACCATGCCGTACATTCCGACCCCGCCGATCGTCATGAGCGCGAGCGCCACGGCCAGCCGCAGACAGGCGTAGGGAGAGTCTTGCAAACCTCCAGCGGATTCTGTGATCGAGTTCACAGCGCTTTGATCGGCCTACAGATTACTCTTGCCGCACGGAGGTGAGCGATGCTCAGCGAAACAACGAAGACGATTCTCGCCGTCAGCCTTGCGGC
>DATLGR010000495.1:0-1914 GCA_035540415.1 Burkholderiales bacterium
GGCCTCGACACCTGGGTGAACGGCGCCGCGGTGTCCATCTACGGCAAGCTCCTCGAGGTGGAGCTCGCCGACCAGCGGCGCCTGTTCGACACCAACTACTGGGGCGTGGTGCACGGCTCGCGGATCGCGGCGCGGCACCTGCGCCACCGCGGCGGCGCCATCGTCAATGTCGGCAGCGTACTGTCGGACCGCGCGATCCCCGTCCAGGGCGCTTACTGCGCCTCCAAGCACGCGGTCAAGGGCTTCACCGACGCCCTGCGCATGGAGCTCGAGCAGGAGGGCGTGCCGATCTCGGTGACGCTGGTCAAGCCGAGCGCGATCGACACGCCCTACATGCGCCATGCGAAAAACTACCTCGACGTGCAGCCGAAGAACCCGCCGCCGGTGTACGCGCCCGAGCTGGTGGCCGAGGCCATCCTGCACGCCGCGGCGCATCCGGTGCGCGACATCGTCGTGGGCGGCGGCGGGCGCCTCATCTCCACCTTCGGAATGCTGTTCCCGCGGCTCACCGACCTCGGCATGCGCTGGACCATGCCGTACTTCCAGCGCACGCGCGAGCCGGCGCGGCCGCGCGCGGAAAACAACCTCTTCCAGCCCGACCAGGACGGGCGCGAGCGCAGCGGGCTGCGCGACGTGCGCGTGCTCGAGCGCAGCCTGTACACGCGGGCGCGCCTGCACCCGGCGGCCGCGGGCGCGGCGGTGGCGCTGGGCGCGGCCGCGCTGCTCGCGCTGCGCCGCCGCGGCGCGTGATCTAATTCGCTTCATGAACACCACGGAGGCGCCATAACGGCCGTGCCGGTCGAGCTCGCGCTCCAGGGCGGGGGCTCGCACGGCGCCTTTACCTGGGGCGTGCTCGATCGCCTGCTGGAGGAGGAGCGCGTCGAGATCGCCGGCGTGTCCGGGGCCAGCGCGGGCGCCATGAACGCGGTGGTGCTGGCCTACGGCCTGCTCGACGGCGGCCGCGAGGGCGCGCGCGCCCTGCTCGAGCGCTTCTGGACGCGGGTGGGCGAAGCCGCCGGCTTCAATCCGTTCGCCATGAACCCGTTCGCCGCCTTTTTCGGCGAGATGATGAGCCGGCTCGCCTCGCCCTACCAGCTGAATCCCCTCAACCTCAATCCGCTGCGCGCCATCGTCGCCGACGTGGTGGACTTCGCGCGCCTGCGCGGCTCCGAGGGCCCGCCGGTGTTCGTGTCGGCCACCGCCGTGTCCAGCGGGCGGCTGCACGTGTTCCGGCGCGCCGAGCTCGACGCCGACCGCGTCATGGCCTCCGCCTGCCTGCCGATGATCTTCCAGGCGGTCGAGATCGACGGCGAGGCGTACTGGGACGGGGGCTACGTCGGCAACCCGGCGCTGCTGCCGCTGGTGCGCGAGAGCGCGGCGCACGACCTGGTAATCGTGCAGATCAACCCGGTGCTGCGCGCGGAAGTGCCGCGGCGCGCCCAGGACATCGTCGACCGCGTGAACGAGGTGAGCTTCAACAGCAGCCTGGTGCGCGAGATGCAGACCATCGCGCTCATGAAGCAGCTCATCGAGGCCGAGGGCGTGCCCGCCCACCACTTTCGCGAGCCGCTGTTTCGCCAGGTGGACGAGCTGCGCGTGCACCGCATCCATGGCGACGCCGATCTCGCCGCGTTCGGCGCCCACACCAAGCTGCACGCCGGCCGCGCCCAGCTGCAGCAGCTGCACGGCCTGGGGCGCGGCGCGGCCGACGCCTGGCTCGAGTGGCACCGCCGCGACCTCGGGCGGCGCTCGAGCGTGAACCTCCTGGACTATCAGCCATGACCGGGCTCGCGGGGATCCTCCTCGCCCTCGCGGCGCTCATCTATCTCGCCTACCGCGGCATCAGCGTGCTGGTGCTCGCGCCCCTCACCGCGCTGATCGCGGTGCTGGCGAGCGGCGCGCCGCTGCTCGCGA
>DATLGR010000496.1:0-8170 GCA_035540415.1 Burkholderiales bacterium
GTTCCTGTGCGAGAAGGGGCCGGGATTCTCCGTCAGCCGCAAGCTCGAGAAGCTCGGCTACAAGGGAATCGACTCGGCCGAGCTCGTGTTCGACGACTACCGCGTGCCCGCCGCCAACCTCATCGGCGGCGAGGAGGGGCGGGGCTTCCACCAGGCGGTGGGCGGCCTCGAGCTGGGGCGGATCAACGTGGCCGCCCGCGGCGTGGGCATCGCCGCCGCGGCGCTGCGCGAGGCTGTGCGCTATTCGCAGCAGCGCCAGACGTTCGGCAAGCCCATCTGCGAGCACCAGGCCATCCAGCTCAAGCTGGGGGAAATGGCGACGCGCGTCGAGGCGGCGCGGCTCCTCGTGCGCAACGCCGCCGAGATCTACGACCGCGGCGAGCGCTGCGACCTGGAGGCCGGCATGGCGAAGTACTTCGCCACCGAGGCCGCCTTCGAGAACGCGCACGAGGCGATGCGCATCCACGGCGGCTACGGCTACTCGAAGGAGTTCCCCGTCGAGCGCCTCTACCGCGACGCGCCGCTCCTGTGCATCGGCGAAGGCACCAACGAGATGCAGCGCATCATCATCGCGCGGCAGGTCATCCAGCGAAACCGCATCTAGGGAAACCTCGCCCATGAGCCAGTCCTTTACCCGCGGCGTGCACCACCTCGCCCTCAACACCGACGACATGAAGGCGACGATCGACTTCTACGTCGACGTCCTCGGCATGCCCCTCGTCCACGCCATGAAAGTGCCGCCGGGGCTGGGCACCGGGCCGGGGAACCGCGGCAACCCGCCCTACGAGGAGATCCGGCACTACTTCTTCGACATGGGCAACGACAGCCTGCTCGCGTTCTTCGAGATCCCCAGGGGCGCCGAGCCCAGAGGCCAGCGCAACGCCATCGGCGCGATGCAGCATTGCTCGTTCGTCGTGCCGCCGGAGCGCTTCGCCGAGATCGAGCGGCGCCTGCGCAGCCGCGGCCTGGAGTACATCGGCCCGCTGCCCCAGCTGCCGGGGCTGCTCGGCATCTACTTCTACGACCCGAACGGCATCCGCCTGGAGTTCTGCTGCCAGCCGCAGGACGGCGCGCAGCAGAAGGTGCTCGCCATGGTCACGCAGAAGGCGGACGAGGTCCGCCGCGAGCTCGAGACGCTGCCGGGCGCCACGCCCGAATGGATCCGCAAGCGGACCAGCCACCTCTGAGATCGCTCTTCCAGAAGGTCTGGGACCGGCACGTGGTGCTCGAGCGGGGCGGGCAGTGCCTGCTCTACGTCGACCGCCACCTCGTTCACGACGGCTCCTTCCACGCGTTCGCGAACCTCGCGCGCCGCGGGCTTCGCGTGCGGCGCCCGGAGCGCACGTTCGGCATGCCCGACCACTACGTGCCCACGTCGGGCCGCTCGCCCGGGGACGCCGCCACCCCCGCGATTCGCCGCCTGATCGAGGTGTTCGATGCCAACGCGAAAGCGAGCGGCATGACGGCGTTCGCGCTCGACGACGAGCGGCAGGGCATCGTGCACATCGTCGGCCCGGAGCAGGGCATCACGCTGCCGGGCTTCGTGGTGGTCTGCGGCGACAGCCATACCTCGACGCACGGGGCGCTCGGCGCGCTCGCCTTCGGCATTGGCCAGTCGGAGATCGAGCACGTGCTCGCCACGCAAACCCTGTGGCAGGCGCGCCCGCGCACGCTGCGCGTGCTGATCGAGGGCGTGCGCCCGCGCGGCGTGTCGGCGAAGGACGTGATCCTCGCGCTCATCGCCCGCATCGGCGCGGGCGGCGCGGTGGGGCACGTGATCGAGTACGCCGGCGGCGCCGTGCGCGCCATGAGCGTGGAGGAGCGCCTCACCGTGTGCAACATGTCGATCGAGGCCGGCGCGCGCGCCGGGATGGTCGCGCCCGACGACACCACGTTCCAATACCTGCGCGGAAGGCCGTTCGCGCCGTCGGGGGAGGCGTGGGACCGGGCGCTCGCCTATTGGAAGACGCTGCCGAGCGACCCGCAGGCGCGCTTCGACGCCGAGGTGACGCTGCAGGCGGCCGGGCTCGAGCCGATGGTCACCTGGGGCACGAGCCCGGAGCATGCCGCGCCCATCACCGGCTGCGTTCCGGAGGCGCCGGCGCGGGCGCTCGAGTACATGGGATTGCAGGCCGGCATGCGCCTCGCGGGCCTTCCCATCGATCGGGTGTTCATCGGCTCGTGCACCAACAGCCGCATCGAGGACCTGCGCGCCGCCGCGGCGGTGGTGCGGGGGCGCAAGGCGCGGGTGCCGGCGCTGGTGGTGCCCGGCTCCGGGCTGGTGCGGCGGCAGGCCGAGGCCGAGGGGCTGGACGCGGTGTTCCGCGAGGCGGGCTTCGAATGGCGCCACGCGGGCTGCTCGATGTGCGTGGCCATGAACGGCGACAGCGGCGCGCCGCAGGAGCGCATCGCCTCCACCTCGAACCGCAACTTCGAGGGCCGGCAGGGACGCGGTGCGCGCACGCACCTGATGAGCCCCGCGATGGCGGCGGCGGCCGCCCTCGCAGGGCACCTCGCCGACGTGCGCACCCTCGCATGAGCGCGCAGTTCAGCGCGCTGACCGCCGTGGCGGCTCCGCTCGACGCCGTCAACGTCGACACCGACCAGATCATCCCGGCGCGCTTCCTCAAGTTTCCCCGCGAGGAGGGCTACGGGCGATTCCTGTTCCACGACCTGCGCGTGGATCCGGGCTTCATCCTGAACCGGGCGCCCTTCGACCGCGCCCGCATCCTGGTGGCGGACGCCAACTTCGGCTGCGGCTCCTCGCGCGAAGGCGCCGCCTATGCGCTGCACGATGCGGGGTTCCGCGCCGTCATTGCGCCGAGCTTCGGCGATATCTTCGCCGCCAACTGCCTGAAGAACGGCATCGTGCCGGCGCGCCTCGGGGCCGAGATCTGCGCGGGGCTTCGCCGGCGGCTCAGGGACCATCCGGGAACCGAGCTCACCGTGGACCTTGTTTCGCAGCAGGTGCGAGCGCCCGGCGGCGCCGCCCATGCGTTCGCCGTCGACCCGTTCCACCGTCACCTGCTGCTGGAAGGCATCGACGAGCTCGGCCTCACGCTCGCCAACCTGCCGGCCATCGAAGCGTTCGAGCGCCGCTGGGGCGCGGGGCTCGGCCCCGACTCCGGGTCACCGCGGCGCCGGCCCGGTTAGAATTCCGCACGAGGAGGATCGCGTGAAGGCACCGTCGTTCGCGTATGCAAAGCCGCAGTCGCTCGCGGAGGCGTTCGAGCTTCTCGAGCGCCCCGGGGCCCGCGCCCTCGCCGGCGGGCAGAGCCTGATCCCGTCGCTCAACATGCGCCTGTCGAGCCCGGAGCTGCTGGTGGACCTCACCGGCCTCGCCGCGCTTAAAACCATCACGCTGGAGCAGGGGGTCGTGCGCATCGGCGCGCTCGTCACGCACACCGAGATCGAGCGCTCGCCGGACGTCGCCAAGCACGTGCCGCTGCTGGCGCAGGCCGTGGTGCACGTCGCGCACCCGGCCATCCGCAACCGCGGCACGCTCGGCGGCAGCCTCGCGCTGGCCGACCCGGCCGCCGAGTACCCGGCGTGCATGGTGGCGCTCGAGGCGAGCATCGTGGTCGCGGGCAGGGGCGGCGAGCGCCTCGTGAAGGCGCCGGATTTCTTCAAGGGCCTCTTCGAGGTCGATCTGCAGCCCGGCGAGCTCGTGGTCGCCGCCGAGATCCCGGCGATCCTCAAGGACGGCCGCTCCGTGTTTCTCGAGCTCGCCCGGCGCCACGGCGACTACGCCATCGTCGGGCTCGCGGCGCACCGGCACGACGGTGCGACGCGGTTCGTCTACCTGGGCGCCGGCGCCACGCCGGTGTTCGCCCGCAAGGCCTCGGCGGCGCAGGATCTCGAGCAGGCCGTTGCGGCGCTGGACGAGGACCTCGATCCGCCCGCGGACCTCTACAACTCTGCGGCCACCAAGAAGCACCTTGCCAAGGTCTTACTGCGACGCGCATGGAACACGCTCAAGACATCACCCTGACGGTCAACGGCACGCAGGTCACGCGCCGCGTCGCGCCGCGGCAGCACCTGGTGGATTTCCTGCGCGAGGAGCTCGGGCTCACCGGCTCGCACATCGGCTGCGAGCACGGCGTGTGCGGCGCCTGCACGCTGCGCGTGAACGGCGACATCGTGCGCGGCTGCCTGATGCTGGCCGTGCAGGCGAACGGCTGCCGCGTGGACACCATCGAAGGGCTGTCCGATTCGGGCGAGCTCGCCCGCCTGCAGGCCGCCTTCCACCGGCGCAATGCCCTGCAGTGCGGCTTCTGCACGCCGGGCATGCTCATGGCCGCGCAGGACCTGGTACGGGCGAACCGCAAGGCCACGCGCGAAGAGATCCGTGCCCACATCTCGGGAAACTATTGCCGCTGCACCGGCTACCAGGCGATCGTGGACGCGATCGAGGAGGTCCTGACGACGGAGGTGCCCCGTGGGCAAGGCTGAGCTGCCGCTGCATGCGCCCGGTACGCAGCTCGACAAGGGCTACATCGGGCAAAGCGTTCCGCGCCCCAACGCGCAGCGCCTGCTGCAGGGGCGCGGCGCGTTCACCGACGATCTGCGGTTTCCGCGCCTTGCGCACGTGGCGTTCTTCCGCAGCCCCTACGCGCACGCGCGCATCAAGACGCTGGATCTGTCCAAGGCGCGCCGCAGCGAAGGCGTGATCGGAGTGTTCGACGGCCGCGCGGTCGCCGAATACTGCACGCCCTGGGTGGCGGTGCTCGCGCACCTGAAGGGCATCAAGTCCCCGCCGCAGCACGCCATTGCCATCGAGCGCGCCTGCTGGCAGGGCGAGGCGGTGGCGGCGGTGGTGGCCGAGTCGCGCACCCAGGCGGAGGATGCAGCGGCGCTCATCGAGGCCGAGTGGGAGGAGCTGCCCGCGGTGGTCGACATGGAGGAGAGCCTCGGGGGCGGGCGCGTCATCCATCCCGAGCTCGGCGACAACATCTGCTTCAAGCGCGAGCTCGACACGGGCGGCGTGGACGAGGCGTTCGCCGCGGCGGACGTGGTGGTGGAGGAAGTGTTCCGGTTCGGGCGCCACACCGGCGTGTGCCTGGAGGGCCGCGCGCTCCTCGCCGACTACAACGCCGGCGAGCATTCGCTCACCGTGTACCACGCCACCCAGGCGCCGCACATGATGCAGGACATCTTCTCGCGGCACCTCAACATCCCGGAGGCCAATGTCCGCGTGATCAGCAAGGATGTCGGCGGCTCCTTCGGCATCAAGGTGCACGTCTACCCGGACGAGATGGCCACCGCGGCGCTGTCGGTGATGCTGCGCCGGCCGGTGAAGTTCATCGCCGACCGGCTCGAGTCCTTCCTCACCGACATCCATTGCCGCGAGCACCGCGCCCGGGTGCGCCTCGCGCTGAAGCGCACCGGCGAGATCCTCGCCTTCGACCTGGATGACCTCACCGCCATCGGACCGTACTCGGTGTACCCGCGCACCAGCGGCATCGAGGGCAACCAGGTGGTGAACCTCACCGGCGGGCCGTACCGGCACCAGAAGTACCGCGCCCGCATGCACGTGGTGTTCACGAACAAGAACGTCACCTGCCAGTACCGCGCGGTCGGCCATCCCATCGCCGTCGCGCTCACCGAGGGCATCGTCGACCTCGCGGCGCACAAGCTCGGCATGGATCCGGCGGAGCTGCGGCGGCGCAACCTCATCCCCGACGACGCTTACCCCTACACCTTCCCCTCGGGCATCAAGTTCGAGAAGCTCTCGCACCACCAGTGCCTCGACAAGCTCCTGGAGGTGATGGCCTACGACAAGCTCCGGAAGGAGCGCGACGAGCTGAGGAAGCAGGGCATCTACCGCGGCATCGGCCTCGCCGCCATGATCGAGGTGACCAACCCGTCGCCCGCCTTCTACGGGGTGGGCGGCGCGCGCATCTCGGCGCAGGACGGCGCGACCTTGCGCCTGGAGCCCACCGGGATGCTCACCGTGATGTGCAGCGTCACCGAGCAGGGGCAGGGCACCGAGGGGATCTTCGCCCAGATTGCCGCGAGCGCGGTGGGCGTCAGCCTGGAGAAGGTCCGCGTGATTACCGGCGACACCGGCGTCACGCCCTACGGCGGCGGCACCTGGGCCTCGCGCGGGGCCGGCATCGGCGGCGAGGCGGTGCTGCAGGCCGGCCGCGCGCTGCGCGCCAACATCCTCGAGGTTGCGGCGGCAATCCTCAAGGCGGACAAGGGCGTGCTTGACATCCGCGATGATCAAATCATCGACCGGCTCACGCAGGAGGCGAAGATGCCGCTCGCGGAGCTCGGCCGGGTGGCGTACTTCCGCCCCGACACGCTGCCGATGGAGTTCCAGTCGGAGCTCACCGTCACGCGCCACTACACGCCGCGCCAGTACGGATTCACCTTCACCAACGGCATCCAGGCCTCGCTGGTGGAGGTCGATCCGGAGACCGGGTTCATCCGGCTGCTCAAGCACTGGTGCGTCGAGGACTCGGGCACGGTCATCAATCCGATGCTCGCCGACGAGCAGATCCGCGGCGGGGTGGTGCAGGGCATCGGCGCGGCGCTGTTCGAGGAGTGCGTCTACGGCCCCGACGGGCAGATGCTCAACGCGAACATGGCCGACTACCTCGTGCCGATGGCGGGCGAGATGCCCGACATCGTCTGCGCCCACGTCGAGACGCCGACGCGGCAGTCGCAGCTCGGCGCCAAGGGCATCGGCGAGGCCGGCACCGCCGGCGCCCCGGGGGCGGTGATGAACGCCGTCAACGACGCGCTCGCGCCGCTCGGCGCGCGCCTTACCGCCATGCCTTTCACCCCCGAGCGCGTGCTGCAGGCCCTGAAGAAGGTGTGATGGACGCGAAGGTCGCGTCCGCGATCTCGCACTGGGCGCCGCGCTTCGTCTCCAACGGGGTGCTGCTGGCCGACTTCGAGGAGGTCACCGCGTCGATTTCGCGCTGGGACGACTGGTGCGCGGCCTGGTCGGCCCGCGCCGCCGTGCACGAGGCGCTGGCGAAGGAGAGCCTCGAAGGCGCCTACCGCCTGAGCGCGGGCGAGCATTTCGTGCGGGCGGCGATGTACTACCACTTCGCAAAATTCGTGTTCGTGCAGGACCTCGCGCAGATGCGCGCCGCGCACGCGAAGGCGCTCGAGTGCTACCGCGCCGCGCTGCCGCTGATGCGCCCGCCCGGCGAGCGGGTCGAGATCCCGTTCGAGGGCACCACGCTGAAGGCCGTGCTGCGAGGGCGGGGGCCGGTGCTCGTGATGGCGCCGGGGCTGGATTCCACCAAGGAGGAGCTGCACGCCTACGCGGAGCCTTTCCTGGCGCGCGGCATCGCGGTGCTGGCGATCGACGGCCCCGGGCAGGGCGAGGCGGAGTACGACCTTCCGATCTGCGGCGACTACGAGCGCGCCGCGCGCGCGGTGGTGGACTGGATCGAGCAGCGCCCGGAGCTCGACGCGGGGCGCATCGCCATCTGGGGCGTGAGCCTGGGGGGCTACTACGCGCCGCGCGCGGCGGCGTTCGAGAAGCGCTTCAAGGCCTGCATCGCGCTCTCGGGGCCCTTCGACTGGGCCGAGATCTGGGACGCGCTTCCCGAGCTCACCCGGGAGACGTTCCGCGTGCGCAGCCATGCGCCGGACGCCGCCGCGGCGCGCCGCCGCGCGGCCGAGCTCACCCTCGCCGGCTGTGCGCGCGAGATCCGCTGTCCGCTGTTCATCGTCGCCGGCCGGCAGGACCGGCTGGTTCCGGCCGCCCATGCCGAGCGGCTCGCCAAAGCAGCGGCGGGGCCGGTGGAGCTCCTCATGGTGGAGGACGGGGGCCATAATGCGAACAACCGGCCCTACCGCTACCGCAGCCGCACGGCGGACTGGCTCGCCGGGCAGCTCGGGCTGCCGAGGGTTTGAGAAGGTCTGAACGAGGGAGGAGCGAATGAACAAAGTCGTCGCCTTGCTGGTGCTGTCGATCGCGGCGCTTGCGCCGGTGGCGCAGGCGCAGCCGTTTCCCACCAAGACCGTGCGCTTCATCTCGGGCGTGTCGCCCGGCAGCGCCTCCGACACCATGGCGCGCCTGCTCGCCGAGCGGCTCACGCAGACGCTCGGGCAACCGGTGATCGTGGAGAACCGCCTGGGCGCGGGCGGGCTGGTGGGCGCGAAGTGGGTGGCGAGCCAGGAGCCCGACGGCCACACCCTCATGATG
>DATLGR010000497.1:0-1846 GCA_035540415.1 Burkholderiales bacterium
AGCCCTGCGCCTTGAGCGCCGTGTTGTACTGGGCCCAGTTCGTCGTCTTGTAGCCGCGCGCCGCCTTGCCGTCTCGCTTCGTCACGCCCTCAGCCTACCCCCCCGCGTCAGAATAGTTGTCGCCTCCATAGAACGTAGACCCGGGGGCGTTGGAAGATGGAACAGTGGCTCGGTACGGACAAGCATTCAAGGACAGGGCGGTAGCGAGGTTGCTGCCGCCGGAGAGCGCGGCGGTCGAAGAGGTGTCGCGGGAGATGGGCGTGAGCGCTGCGACGCTGGAGCGCTGGAGGGCCGAGGCGCTGGCCCGGCCGGCGCAGCAGCGCAGTTGGACGGCAGCCGCACGGTTCGAAGCCGTGCTGGCCACCGCTGTGATGGACGAGACGACCCGCAACGCCTGGTGCCGCGAGCACGGCGTCTACCCGCAGGAGCTCGCCGCCTGGCGTCAGAGCGCCACGCAGGCGCTGGCCCAGCCCGGGGAAGCTACTTGCGCCACGCCCGAGCAGACCCGGCATGACCGGCGCCGCATCAAGGAGCTCGAGCGCGAGCTGCGGCGCAAGGAGCGGGCCCTGGCGGAGACGGCGGCGCTGCTGGTGCTGTCAAAAAAGCTCGAGGCGATCTTCAACAAGGACGAGGGCGAGGCCGAGTGACGAGCCTCGAAGATCGCCAAGCCCTGGCCCGGGACATCGACAAGGCGCATGAAGCCGGCGCGCGGCTGCGCCAGGCCTGCGAGGTCGCCGGCATCGACGTGCGCACGCTGCAGCGCTGGAAGGCTGCAGACGGCCTCACGAGGGAAGACGGCCGCCACCGTGCAGTTCGCCCGACGCCCGCGCATGCCCTGAGCGCCAAGGAGCGCGAGCAGCTGCTGCGCGTGGCCAACGAGCCGCGCTTCGCCGACATGCCCCCGGCGCGCATCGTGCCGGCGCTCGCCGACGAGGGCGTGTACATCGCCAGCGAGTCGAGCTTGCGCCGGGTGCTGCGCGAGCACGGGCAGAACGCGCACCGGGGCCGGGCCAAGGCGCCGCGCGCGTCCAGGCCGCCGAGCACGCACATCGCCAGCGCGCCGCGCCAGCTCTGGTGCTGGGACATGACATACCTGCCCGCTGAAGTCGCCGGGCGCTGGTTCCACCTGTACCTGATCCTCGACGTCTACAGCCGCAAGATCGTTGGCTGGGAGGTTCACGACAGCGACGAGGCCGAGCACGCCGCGCATCTGGTGCGCCGAGCCGCGCTGGCCGAAGGAGTGGCTGCGCTCGAGCAAAAGCCCGTGCTGCACGGCGACAACGGCGCCACGCTCAAGGCCACCACGGTGCTGGCCATGCTGCAGTGGCTGGGCGTGAAGCCCTCGTACTCGCGGCCCCGTGTGAGCAACGACAACGCCTATGCGGAGGCGCTGTTCCGCACGGCCAAGTACCGCCCCGAGTTCCCGGCGCGCGGCTTCGCCAACCTCGGCGCCGCACGCCAATGGGCGGCCGAGTTCGTGCACTGGTACAACTTCGAGCACCGCCACAGCAGCATCCGTTATGTCACGCCCGCCGATCGGCACGCCGGGCGGGACCGGGAGATCCTCGCGGCGCGCGAGCGCGTCTACCTCCACGCGCGCAGCCTCAACCCGGCGCGCTGGTCCGGGCCGACACGCAACTGGCAGCCCATCGGCGCCGTGGCTCTCAACCCGGAGCGCGAATCGGTCGTCTCGACCCACTCGCGCCAACCCGATAAACAGCCTCTGGCTGCATAACCCAGGCGACAACTACCTTGACGCGCGCCGCGCGCCGAACGACAGCGAGCGCCTTGCTGGCGAGCACCGGCCAGGACCAGTTCCATCTCCCCCCGAAGCCCTCCATTGCAT
>DATLGR010000498.1:0-4296 GCA_035540415.1 Burkholderiales bacterium
GCGTAGCCCGGGGGGTAGCGGAACAGGCGCGCGTCGTCCATCCGCGGCGGATCGACGATCTTGCCGGGATTCATGAGGCCCCGCGGGTCGAGCCAGGACTTGATCTCGGCGAGGCAGCCGGTGAGCCGCGGGCCGAAGAAAGGCGCGATCCATTCGGAGCGCACCAGGCCATCGCCGTGCTCGCCGGAGTAGGCTCCCTTGTACTGCTTGACCAGCGCGCAGGCCTCCTCGGCGATGGCGCGCATCTTCCGCGCGCCGTCCCGGCGCATGTCCAGCACCGGCCGCACATGCAGCGTGCCCACCGAGGCGTGGGCGTACCAGGTCCCGCGCGTGCCGTGCCGCTCGAAGACGCGCGTGAGCCGGTCGGTGTACTCCGCCAGGTGCTCGAGCGGGACCGCGCAATCCTCGATGAACGACACCGGCTTGCCGTCGCCTTTCATCGACATCATGATGTTCAGGCCCGCCTTGCGGACTTCCCACAGCGCCTTCTGCTGCTTCTCGTCGGTGATCTCGACCACGCTGCCGGGCAGGCCGAGATCGGCCATGAGGCTGCTCAATGCCTTCAGCCGGCCGGCCTGGTCCTCCTCGCCGGCGAACTCGACGAGCAGGATCGCCTCAGGCTCGCCGCGGATGAAGGCGTCCACGGTCTTGCGGAAGGCCGCGATGTCGCGCGCAAGCCCGATCATGGTGTGGTCGACGAGCTCCACCGCCGAAGGGCCAAGCGTCACGATGTGCTGCGTCAGATCCATCGCGGTGTAGAACCGGGGGAAGTGGCACACGCCGAGCGCCCGCCGCGGCGGCACGCGCGAAAGCTTGAGGTGCAGGCGCTCCGAATAGGCGAGGGTGCCTTCCGAGCCGACGAGCAGATGCGCCGCATTGGCATGCGGCGGGCCGAGGTGGTCGAGGTTGTAGCCGGCCACCTTGCGCAGCAGCTTCGGGAAGCGCGCCTGGATCTCGCCCTTCTCTCGCTCGTACAAGTCCTTGAGCTTAGAGACGAAATGCTGGTACTGCGCGGGACCCGTGGCGTCGCTCATCGGCCCGAAGCGCCAGCGATCGCCTTGCGCGGTGAGCGCCTCGATGGCGAGCACGTTGTGCACCATGTTGCCGTAGGCGATCGAGCGCGAGCCGCAGGAATTGTTGCCGGCCATGCCGCCGAGCGTGGCCTGGGCGCTGGTCGACACGTCGACCGGAAACCACAGGCCCAGAGGCCGCAGCGCGGCGTTCAGCGCATCGAGCACCACGCCGGGCTGCACCACCGCGGCGTGCGCGGCGGCATCCACCTCGATGATGCGGTTGAGATACTTCGTGTGGTCGATGACGAGCGCCTCGCCGATGGCCTGGCCGCACTGCGAGCTGCCGGCGCCGCGCGGCAGGATGGGCACGCCTTCGTCCGCGGCGATCGCGATCGCGCCGCGCGCCGCCTCCTCGGTGCGCGGCACCACCACGCCGACCGGCTGGATCTGGTAGATCGAAGCATCGGTGGAGTAACGGCCGCGGCTCGCCGGATCGAACAGGACCTCGGCGTCGAGCTCCCGGCGCAGGCGCCTCGCCAGCGGCGAGCTCGCGAGACGAACCGGAAAGCTCGCCGCAGGCGGCGGCTGGCGTTGCATGCGGCCGATTCTTACATGCAGAATGCGAAAGATCCATTTGGGAGAAGGCCTGATGGCGCGCGCGGCGGGACGTCACTTCCTGCAGATTCCTGGTCCGACCAACGTGCCCGACCGGGTGCTGCGCGCCATCGACTTCCCGACCATCGACCATCGCGGTCCCGCGTTCGCCGCGCTGGGCAAGGCGGTGCTCGCCGGCATGAAGCGGGTGTTCCAGTCGAGCCGCGGCGAGGTCGTCATCTATCCGGCCTCCGGCACCGGCGCGTGGGAGGCGGCGCTCGTCAACACCCTCTCGCCCGGCGATCGCGTGCTGATGGCCGAGACCGGCCACTTCGCCACGCTATGGCAATCGCTCGCCATCCGGCTCGGCCTGGAGGTGGAATTCCTGCCCGGAGACTGGCGCCACGGCGCCGACCCGGACGCGATCGAGAAGCGCCTGCGCGCGGACACGCCCAAGAGCATCAAGGCGGTGTGCGTGGTCCATAACGAAACCTCGACCGGCGTCGTCTCGCGCATCGCCGACCTCCGGCGCGCGATCGACGCCGCGGGCCATCCGGCGCTGTACATGGTCGACACCATCTCGTCGCTCGCCTCGCTGGACTACCGGCACGACGAATGGGGCGTGGACGTCACCGTCGCGGGATCGCAAAAGGGCCTCATGCTGCCGCCGGGGCTGTCGTTCAACTGCATCTCGGCCAAGGCGCTGGCCGCCTCCCGCTCGGCGCGCCTGCCGCGCAGCTACTGGGCATGGGACGAGATGCTCTCCAACGGCAAGAGCGGCTACTTTCCCTACACGCCCGCGACCAACCTGCTCTACGGGCTGCGCGAGGCGCTCCAGATGCTGCTCGACGAGGAGGGCCTGGAAGCGGTTTTCGCGCGTCATCAGCGCCACGGCGAGGCCACCCGCCGCGCGGTGCGCGCCTGGGGGCTCGAGGTGCTCGCCGCGGACCCGCGCGAGTTCTCCGGTTCGCTCACCGCGGTATTGCTGCCCGCCGGCCACGACGCCGACGGCGTGCGCAAGGCGATCCTCGAGGCCTTCGACATGTCGCTCGGCACGGGCTTGGGCAAGCTCGCCGGCCGCGTATTCCGCATCGGGCACCTGGGTGACTTCAACGACCTCGCCCTCCTCGGCACGCTTGCGGGCGTCGAGATGGGCCTTGCGCTCGCCGGCGTGCCGGTCAGGAAGGAGGGCGTCCAGGCGGCGATGGAGTACCTGGCGCAGTGCCGCGCGAGCCCGGCGCGCGCCGCCGCATAATCCGCAACCAAGAGGAGGAGAGCCATGAACCTGAAACTGTTCGTCGTCGCGGCCGCGGCCGCCTTCAGCGCGCCGTCGTTCGCGCAGCTCGAGATCAAATTCGGCCATGTCGGCGAGCCGGGATCGCTGTTCGCGGCTTCCGCCGAGGAGTTCGCGCGCCGCGCCAACGCCAGGCTCGGCGGCAAGGCCAAGGTCGTGGTGTACGGCTCGAGCCAGCTCGGCGGCGACAAGGAGCTCCTGCAGAAGCTGAAGCTCGGCACGGTGGATCTCGCGCTGCCCTCGACCGTCATGTCCTCCGAGGCGGACCTCTTCGGCGTGTTCGAGATGCCCTACCTCGTCAAGGACCGCGCCCACATGCAGCGCATCGAGAAGGAAGTCTTCTGGAAGACGCTCGCCCCGGCCGCCGAGGCGAGGGGCCTGAAGATCATCGCCGTCTGGGAGAACGGCTACCGGCACATCACCAACTCGCGCCGGCCCATCAACACGCCCGAGGACCTGAAGGGCATCAAGCTGCGCGTGCCCGAGGGCAAGTGGCGCGTGAAGATGTTCCAGACCTACGGCGCCAACCCCAGCCCGATGAAGTTCTCCGAGGTGTTCACCGCGCTGCAGACCGGCGTGATGGACGGCCAGGAGAACCCCTTTACGCAGATCTACAGCGCCAAGTTCCAGGAGGTGCAGAAGTTCCTGTCGCTCACCGGCCACGTGTACACGCCCGCCTACGCGACCGCCGGCGCCAAGCGCTGGGCCGGTCTGCCGGCCGACGTGCGCAAGATCCTCGAGGACACCGCGCGCGACACGCAAAGCTTCGTCTACGCCAAGGCGGCCAAGGACGACGAGGATCTTCTCGCCAAGATCAAGGCCGCGGGCGTGCAGGTGAACACCCCCAACAAGAACGCCTTCATCGCCGCGTCCAAGCCCGTGTACGAGGAGTTCGCCAAGGAAGTGAAGGGCGCGAAGGAAGTCATCGACCGCGCCATCGCGCTCGGCAACTAGCCGCGCGGATGCTCGAGCTCTGGCGCAGGCGCTACGAGCGCCTGCTGGAGTGGGTCGTCATCATTCTGATGGCCGCGCTCGCCGTCGTCGTGACGGTGGGCGTGGCCTTCCGCTACGGCGGCGCGGCGCTGGTGTGGTATGACGAGGTGGCCTCGATCCTGCTCGCCTGGGTGACCTACTACGGCGCCGCGCTCGCCGCCCTCAAGCGCGCCCACATCGGCGTGCCCGAGCTCATGCGGCACCTGCGGCCTCGGCTTCGCCTGCCGGTGACGCTGTTCGCGCAGGCCTGCATCTTCGCGTTCTTCCTCCTGGTCGCCTGGGTCGGGACCTCGGTGCTGGAGGTCCTCGCCTACGACAACCTCGTTTCGCTGCCCGGGGTCTCGGTGGCCTATGCCCAATCGGTGATCCCGGTGAGCGCCGTGCTGTTCATCATCGCGCAGG
>DATLGR010000499.1:0-5180 GCA_035540415.1 Burkholderiales bacterium
GTGCTCAGCACTTCGATGTCGACGCTATCCATGCGGGAATGTTAGCGCAACTCGGCAGCCCCGATCGCCCGCGGCGCCGTCCGAGATCTCCACGCGTGCGCCGTGTCCGGCGGCGATCTCGCGCACGATGGCGAGGCCAAGGCCGCTGCCGGTGCCGGGCGTGCCGGGGACCCGGTAGAAGCGCTGCAGCACGCGGCGGCGCTCGGGCGGCGGGATGCCCGGCCCGTCGTCCTCCACTTCGGCGAAGGCGCGCCCGTCGCGCTGTCCGGTGCGTACCGTCACCCGGCCGCCCGGATGGCTGTACTGCACGGCGTTGTGCACGAGGTTGGCGAGCGCCTCGCGCAGCAGCATCGCGTCGCCTTCCACCGGCGCCGGCGCCAGCTCGAAGCCCAGGTCGATATTGCGCTCGAGCGCCTGGCGCACCCAGGCGTCGGCCTCGCCTTCGACGACGGTGCGCAGGTTGAACGCCGCGTCGGTGCCGCGGCCGCCGCGCTCGGCGCGCGCCAGTGCGAGCAGCTGGTTCGCAAGCCGCGCGGTGCGGATCGTCGCCTGGTGCACCTGCTCCAGGTGCGCCCGGCACGGCGCCGGCATCGGCTGGGCGAGCGCGAGCTCGGTATGCGCCTGCAGGCCGGCGAGCGGCGTGCGCAGCTGATGCGCCGCGTTGGCGAGGAAACGCTGCTGCTGCTGCGCTGCCTGCGCCACCTCCTCGAGCAGGCCGTTCAGCGCGGCGACGAGCGGCCGCGTCTCCTCCGGCGCGGCGCGCGCGTCGATCGGGCGCAGGTCGCGCGGCGAGCGCGCCTTGATTTCCTCGGACAGCCGCGCGAGCGGCCACAATCCGCGCTTCACGCCGAACCACACGATCACCAGGGTCGCGAGCGCGATGAGCAGCTCGGGAAACAGGCTCGACACGATCACCGAGCGCGCCAGGAGATGGCGCTTGTTGGTGGTCTCGCCCACGAGCACGGTGCACACCGAAGGGCCGCAGGGCGTCTGCACCGACACGACGCGCACCTGCTCGTCGCGCAGGATCGCGTTGTAGACCTGCGAATCGCTCTCGGGTCCGGGCAGGTTGCGCTCGCCGGCGATCTCTAGCCCGCCGGGGCTGATCACGCGGTAATAGATGGTGTCCAGGCTGTCGGCGCGCAGCACCTCCTCGACGCCCGCCGGCAGCTCGAAGCGGTACTCGGTGGGCGTGACCTCGACGTAGCTGCCGAGCGCAAAGGCGACGTCCATCAGCTTGCGGTCGTAGGCCGCTGACGCGGGCTCCATCGACGGGTAGTAGGCGACGATGGCGCCGATCGCCAGCAGGGCCGTGATCGGCGGCAGCAGCAGCCACAGCAAGTGCACCCGCAGGCTGCGCACCGCCAACTTCAGCCTTCCTTGAACTCTTCCAGCATGTAGCCGAAGCCGCGCACCGTGCGGATGCGGATGCCCGCAGGCTCGAGCTTCGAGCGCAGGCGCGACACGTAGACCTCGATGGCGTTGGGCGAAAGGTCGTCGCCCCAGCCGGCGACGGCCTGGATGATCGCCTCCTTGGAGACGATCTTCTCGACCTTGGCGAGCAGCACCTCCAGGACCGCCCACTCGCGCGCGGCGAGCTCGAGCGGCTCGCCGCGCAGAAAGGCGCGCCGCGCCACCGTGTCGAGTGCGAGCGGCCCGTGGAGGATGCGCGGCCCGCCATGCGCCTGCGAACGGCGCAGCAGCGCGCGCACCCGGGCGGTGAGCTCGGGCATGGCAAAGGGCTTCACCATGTAATCGTCGGCGCCCAGATCGAGGCCGCGCACGCGGTCCTCGACCGCGTCGCGCGCCGTGAGCACCAGGACGGGGATCGGCCGCTCGGCCGCGCGCAGGCGGCGCAGCACCTCGAAGCCGTCCATGCGCGGCAGCCCGATGTCGAGAATGACGAGGTCGAAGCGCTCCTGGGCCGCGGCAGCCACCGCGTCCTCGCCGCGCGCGGTCACGTCGACCGCGTGGCCCTCGGCCTCGAGGATGCGCGACAGCCCGCTGGCGAGCGGCGCGTCGTCTTCAACGATGAGGAGCCTCATGCGGGAGTCACGATGATACGCCCGCGGCCGTCCGCGGTGTCATGCGCCCTCGGCATTCCCGCGCCCAGCCATTCCGCGGTGCATCTTGCGGCGCCGCGGAGCCGTGGCGTAGGATGCCCTTCCTCTGACGCACTCAAATCCCGGGAGGAGGCTCGCATGTCGGTCAAGGTATCCATGAAGGTCAACGGCAAGCCGGCGTCGGCCGAGGTGGAGGCGCGCACCCTGCTCGTCACGTTCATCCGCGAGAACCTGCGCCTCACCGGCACGCACGTGGGCTGCGACACGGCGCAGTGCGGCGCCTGCACCGTGCTGATGAACGGCAAGGCGATCAAGAGCTGCTCGATCGTCGCCATGCAGGCCGAGGGCGCCGACATCCTCACCATCGAGGGGGTGGCCAAGGCCGACGGCACGCTCCATCCGATGCAGCAGGCCTTCAAGGACAACCACGGCCTGCAGTGCGGGTTCTGCACCCCGGGCATGGTGATGAACGCGCTCGACTTCGCCGCGGCGAACCCGAACCCCACCGAAAAGGAGGTGCGCGAGGCCCTCGAAGGCAACCTCTGCCGCTGCACCGGCTATCACAACATCGTGAAGAGCATCATGGCCGGCGCGCGCGCCATGGCCGCGTCCAAGTAGTCTCAATGCCGAATGGAGGTGAACCATGACTGCACCCTTGATCGGTGCCCGGATCGCCCGCAAGGAGGACTACCGCTTTCTCACCGGCGCCGGGCAGTACACCGACGACGTGGCGCTGCCCAACCAGGCCTATGCGGCGTTCGTGCGCTCGCCGCATGCGCACGCGAACATCCGCGCCATCGACACCGGGGCGGCGCGGTCGAGCCCGGGCTTCGTCGGCGTCTACACCGGCGCTGACCTCGCCGCCGCCAAGGTCGGCACGCTGCCCTGCGGCTGGCTCATCACCGACATCGCCGGCAAGCCGATGAAGGAGCCGCCGCACCCCTGCCTCGCGCAAGGCAAGGTGCGCTACGTCGGCGACCCGGTCGCGGTCGTCATCGCCGACACGCCGCAGCGCGCGCGCGATGCGGCCGAGCGCGTGGAGGTGGACTACGAGGTGCTGCCGGCCGTGGTCGACGCGGTCAAGGCGCGCGAGAAAGGCGCGCCCGTGCTGCACGAGATCGCCCCGGACAACACTTGCTACGTCTGGGCGCTCGGCGACAAGGGTGCCGTCGACGCCGCTTTCGCGAGCGCCGCGCACGTCACCCGCCTGGAGTTCGTCAATAACCGCCTCGCGCCCAACGCCATCGAGCCGCGCTCGGCGCTCGGCGCCTACAGCCGCGCCGCGGACGAATACACGCTGTACGTCGCCAACCAGAACCCGCACGTGGAGCGCCTGCTCATGACGGCGTTCGTGCTGGGATTGCCCGAGCACAAGGTGCGGGTCGTCGCACCCGACGTCGGCGGCGGTTTCGGCTCCAAAATCTACCTGTACAACGAGGACGTGGTGGTCACCTGGGCGGCGCGCCAGCTCAACCGTCCGGTGAAATGGACGAGCGACCGCGCCGAGGCCTTCGTCTCCGACGCGCACGGCCGCGACCACGTGACCGTGGCGGAGCTTGCCCTGGACAGGGACGGCAAGTTCCTCGCGATGCGGGTACGCACGACCGCCAACCTCGGCGCCTATCTCTCCACGTTCGCCTCCGCCGTGCCGACGATCCTGTACGCCACGCTGCTCGCCGGGCAGTACACCACGCCGGTCATCTACTGCGAGGTCGCGGCGGCGTTCACCAACACCACGCCGGTCGACGCCTATCGCGGCGCCGGGCGGCCGGAAGCCACCTACGTGGTCGAGCGGCTCGTCGAAACGGCCGCGCGCGAGCTGAAGCTCGATCCGGCGGAGCTCCGACGGCGCAACTTCATCCGCAAGTTCCCGTATCAGACGCCGGTCGCGCTCCAGTACGACACGGGCGACTATGAGGCGACGCTCGCCGCCGCAAACGAGCTCGCCGACGTGAAGGGCTACGCCGCGCGCAAGGACGAATCGGCCCGCCGCGGCAAGCTGCGCGGCCTAGGCTATGCCGCCTACATCGAAGCCTGCGGCATCGCGCCCTCGGCGGTGGCCGGCGCGCTTGGCGCGCGCGCGGGGCTGTTCGAGGCGGGCGAGATCCGCGTCCATCCCACGGGCACGGTCACCGTGTTCACCGGCTCGCACTCGCACGGCCAAGGGCACGAGACCACCTTCGCCCAGGTCGTGGCCGAGCGCCTGGGCCTGCCGATCGAGAACGTGGAAATCGTGCACGGCGACACCTCCAAGGTGCTGTTCGGGATGGGCACGTACGGCTCGCGCTCGATCGCGGTGGGCGGTACCGCCATCATGAAAGCCCTCGATAAGGTGATCGCCAAAGGCAAGAAAATCGCCGCGCACCTGCTCGAAGCCTCGGAAGCCGACATCGAGTACGACCGCGGCATCTTCAAGGTGGCGGGCACCGACCGCAAGAAGGCCTTCGGCGAGATCGCCTTCGCCGCGTACGTGCCGCACAACTATCCGCACGACAAGCTCGAGCCGGGTCTGAACGAGAATGCGTTCTACGACCCCTCGAACTTCACCTTCCCCGCCGGGACGTACGTTTGCGAAGTCGAGGTCGACCGCGACACCGGACAGGTGAGCATCGACCGCTTCACCGCCGTCGACGATTTCGGCAAGGTCATCAACCCGATGATCGTCGAGGGCCAGGTGCACGGCGGGCTCACGCAGGGCATCGGGCAGGCGCTGACCGAAGGCTGCCGCTACGACGCCAACGGGCAGCTGCTCACGGGCTCGCTCATGGACTACTGCCTGCCGCGCGCCGGCGACGTGCCCTCGTTCAAGGTTGATACCCGCGAGACGCCCTGCACGCACAACCCGCTGGGCGTGAAGGGCTGCGGCGAGGCCGGCGCCATCGGCGCACCGGCCGCGGTCATCAACGCGCTCACCGACGCCCTCGGCGTGAAAGACCTGCCCATGCCCGCCACCGCCCACACCGTGTGGCGGGCGCTCCAGAAAAAAGCCGCCTAGGAGGCCGCCCCATGTACGCATTCGAATACCACCGTCCCGCCAGCAGCAAGGAAGCGCTGGATCTCGCCGCCGCCAAGGGCGAGGGCAAGTTCCTTGCCGGCGGCCAGAGCCTGGTGCAGGCG
>DATLGR010000500.1:0-3362 GCA_035540415.1 Burkholderiales bacterium
GTCCTACGTCGTGCAAAGCGGCGTGCAGGTGGGAGTGCGCGAGACGCGCCGCATCCTGGGCGAATACCAGCTCGACGCCGACGACGTGCTCGGCGCGCGCCAGTTCGACGATGCCGTCGCCCGCGGCGCCTATCCGGTCGACATCCACAATCCGAAGGGCAGCGGCACGGTGCTGAAGCGCCTGCCGCCGGGGGCGGCGTACGACATCCCGCTGCGCTGCCTGCTGCCGCGCAATACCGACCGCGTCATCGTCGCCGGGCGCTGCATCTCGGGCACGCACGAGGCGCACAGCTCCTATCGCGTCATGCCGATCGTCATGGCCACGGGTCAGGCCGCCGGCGTGTGCGCGGCGCTCGCCGCGCGGGAGGGCATGCCGCCCCGGCAGGTTCCCATCCGGGCGGTGCAGCGCGAATTGCTGCGCCAGGGGGCGAGCCTGCGGCGCGAGCTTGTCGGGGAAAGTCTGACAGCCGAGCGCTGAGGCGCGCTTTACCATCGGGGTTTTCGCGCCCAGGGAGAGAACGATCCGGTACCTCGTCGCGCTGGCCGCCGTGACGGCCGCCGTCGGACTTCGCCTCGCGCTCGATCCCTGGCTCGCCGGTGATCCCTTCATCAGCCTGTTCGGCGCGGTGATCGTGGCGGCCTGGTACGGCGGGCTGGGCCCGGGCCTCGCGGCGGCGGTGCTCGGCTATGCCGCGGCCTACGCGTTGTTCCTGCCCGGCTTTCACGCGGTCGAGGCCGCGGCCTACGCCCTGTCGGCCGGCCTCATCGCGGCGCTGGGGGGCGCGCGGCGCAGCGCCGGCACCCGCGAGCAGGCGAGCGAAGCGCGCTTTCGCGCCTTTGCCGATAACTCCCCGGCGGCCGTCTTCATGAAGGACGAGGAGGGCCGCTACCTGTACATGAACGCGGCCGCCGAGCGCATCGTCGGCACCGAGCAGTGGAAGGGCAGGACGGACCTCGACCTGCTGCCGCGCGAGGCCGCCGAGGAGATCCGCAGCCACGACCGCGAGGTGCTCGCGGCCGGCGCGGCGAAGGAATTCGCGCTGAGCATCGCAGCGCCGGGCGGCCGGCGGCACTTCTACAGCACCAAGTTTCCGCTGCACGGCCAGGGCGGCGAGCGCCTCGTCGGCGCGGTTACCGTGGACATCACCGCGCAGCAGCGCGCGGCCGAGGAGCTGCGCCTCGTCACCGACGCGACCGCGGTGGCGCTGGTGCGGGTGTCGCGCGAGCTGCGCTATGTCTGGGCGAACCGCGTCTATGCCGGCTGGGTGGGCCGCAGCGTCGAGGACCTGCGCGGGCGCACGCTCGCCGAGGTGATCGGCGACGATGCCATGAAGCTCCTGCGGCCGCACTTCGAGCGCGTGCTCGCCGGCGAGCGCGTGGCCTACGACCGGCTGCTCAGCCTGCCGCGGCTGGGCCAGCGCTGGTTCCATGCCGTCACCGAGCCCACGCGCGATGCCGCCGGCCGCGTCGACGGCTGGGTCGCGGCGATCTACGACATCCACGAGCGGCGCGAGGCGGCCGATGCGCTCGAGGCCGCGCGCGCGCAGTTGCAGCTCATCGCCGACAGCCTGCCGGCGGCGGTGGCGCTGGTGAGCGCCGACCTGCGCCTGCTCTGGGTCAACCGGCGCTACGCCGAATGGCTCGGCACGCCGCCCGAGCAGGTCATCGGCCGTTCCCTGCTGGACGTCATCGGCCGGGAAAACCTGGCGGCCATCCGGCCGCACCTGGACCGCGTGCGCGCCGGCGAGCCGGTGCAGTACGAGCGCCTGCTGCGCATCCCGACGCTGGGCGAGCGCTGGGTGCGCGCCCTGTATACGCCGGTGCACGCGGGCGAGACCTGGGTCGCGGTGGTCGTCGACATCCACGAGCGCAAGGTCGTCGAGGAGCGCCTGCGCGCGGCGGAAGAGCGCAAGGACGCCTTCCTCGCCACGCTCGCCCACGAGCTGCGCAACCCCCTCGAGCCGATCCGCAACGCGGTCGCCATCCTCGGGCGCAAAGGCACGCTCGATCCGGAGCTCGCCTGGAGCCGCGAGGTCATCGACCGGCAGGTGGACGTGCTCGCCCGCCTGGCCGACGACCTGCTGCAGGTCGCCCAGCTCGCCGGCGGCAAGCTCGCGCTGCGCAAGGCCCGCATCGCGCTCGAGCGCGCGCTCGACATGGCGCTGGAGCAGGCCCGCGCGCAGCTCACCGCCCACGGTCATCGCCTGTCGGTGCTGATGCCCTCGGAGCCGGTGCTTGTCGAGGCCGACGCGGCGCGCCTCGCGCAGGCGCTCACCCTGCTGCTGAAGGACGCCGCGCGCCGGGCCGGCGCGCATGGCGAGATCACCCTGGCGGCCGAGCTCGCCGGCGCGGAGGTCGCGATTTCGCTGCAGGCGAGCGGCGCCGAGGAGGCGCCGGCGCCGCCGGCGGCCGCCGTGGGCGAGTCGCTCGTGCACGGCATCGTCGCGCTGCACGGCGGGCGCCTGGAGTCGCGCCCCGGCGAGGGCGGCCGCGGGTGCGAATGGATCGTGCGGCTGCCGTTGGCCGCGGCGGGCGCGCCGGCGGCGCCCGAGGCCGCGGCCCCCGGGGCGGCGGCACCCGCCAACGCCCTGCGTGTCCTCGTCGCGGACGACAACCGCGACGCGGCCGACTCGCTTCAGCGCATCCTGTCGCTCTACGGCCACGAGGTGCGCGTCGCCTACGACGGATCGGCGGCAATGGCGCTCGGCGAAGCCTTCCGCCCGCGCGTGGCGGTGCTCGACATCGGCATGCCCGGGGCCAACGGCTACGAGGTCGCGCGGCACCTGCGCGAGCGCTGCGGCGGCGTGAAGCTGATCGCCCTCACCGGCTGGGGCCAGGAAGCCGACCGCCGGCGTGCCTTCGAAGCGGGCTTCGACTACCATCTCGTGAAGCCCGTGGACCCGGGCGCGCTCAACGACCTGCTGGGCGAAGCCGCAGCGAAGTAACAAGAAAGGACGCACCGCGATGAAGAAGAGCCACCTCGTCGCGGCGGTGCTCGTTGCCTGCGCCACGAGCCCGCACGCCGCAACGCTCCCGGCCTCCCGGCTGGTCGAGCTTTCGCTGGAGGAGCTCTCGGCGATCACCGTGACGAGCGTCTCGGGGCGCGCGGAGCCGCTCTCGCGCGCCGCCGATTCGATCTACGTCATCAGCGGCGAGGACATCCGCCGCTCGGGCTACACCACGCTGCCGGAAGCGTTGCGCCTCGCCCCCAACCTGCACGTGGCCCGCGTGAACGCCGCCGAATACGCCATCAGCGCGCGCGGCTTCAACACCACCACCGCCAACAAGCTGCTGGTCCTGATCGACGGGCGCACGGTGTACACGCCGCTGTATTCGGGCACCTTCTGGGATGCGCAGGACGT
>DATLGR010000501.1:0-6070 GCA_035540415.1 Burkholderiales bacterium
GAAGACAGGTAGACCGGAATGCTCCCCTGTCCGATAGCGATTGACGGGACAACCAGCAACGCGAGCCAGAGCGCTTTCATTGACCCACCCCCTCGGCGCCGAATATACGCCACGCGCGTTGAAGCGGTTCTGTGCCGGACAAGCCGATAACCGCGGGCTGCTGTTAGTTACTCCAGGGTTGCGGGTCGCGATTGTGGGGAGGACTGCCGTCGCGAGCGCAGCGGCCCGGTGGGAGTCACAGCGCCCTTGACCACCTTTTCAGCCGCGCCGGCCAGCAAAAGCATGCTTTTCTTCCCGGTTTGACGGTATTTTGGGACCCCTCCAGCCCGATACCGTCAGCCATACCGTCAGCGAGGGGCGCATGGTGGCGGACCGCTCCGGACGCCATCGGACGGATTCTCAGAGGGAGAAAGGCCGAGCTACTATTCCGGCTGGACGTTGCCGGAAGTCTCTAGCACCCTTGCAACGTACCGGGCGATGAGGTCGACCTCGAGATTCACCCGCGCGCCCGGCGCGAGCCGGCCGAGCGTCGTCACCTCCCGCGTGTGGGGGATGAGGAACACCTCGAAGATCGAACCCGCCACGCGGTTGATCGTGAGGCTCACCCCGTCGATGCAGACGGAGCCCTTGCGCGCCAGGTAGCGGCCAAGCGCCTCCGGCGCGCGCACCTCGAGCACGCCGTCGGCGAAGCGCAGCACCTCGCCGACGCCGTCGACGTGCCCGGCGACGAGGTGTCCGCCCAGGCGCTGCCCGAGCGCGAGCGACTTCTCCAGGTTGACGGGACCGGGACGATCGAGCCCGGTGCTGACGCGCAGCGTCTCGTCCGAGACGTCGGCGCTGAAACCGCCGGGGCGCAGCGCCGTCACCGTCAGGCACACGCCCTGCACGCAGATGGACTCGCCGACGCTCACGTCGGAAAGATCCCACGGTCCGCAGTCCACCTGCAGCGGCCGCAGCGCGACGATCCGCCCCACCGCCTGCACGATCCCCGTGAACATCGGGCGGAGGTTACCGCAAAGCCGCGGTCTAACGCTTATGCTCTGGAAGCATGTCGCGAGAGATTGAGCTGATCGGTGCGGCCTGGGGCCTGGGCGGCGCCGATCCGGCCTGCGCGCAGGCGCCGCGCGTACTGATGCCGCAGCTCGCGGCGCGCCTGGCCGACTGCGGCGCCCGCGTGGTGCTCGGGCCGACGCTCGAGCCCGACGGCGCCGAGCGCCGCAAGCAAGCCCAGGTCAGCAGGCTGTGCGCGAGGCTCGCGGCGACGGTAGCCGGCAGCGTGCGCGCCGGGCGCCTGCCCTGCGTGCTGGGAGGAGACCACAGCTGCGCCGGAGGCACCTGGACGGGCGTGGCGCGCGGCCTGGCGCCGGGAGCGCTCGGGCTGGTGTGGGTGGATGCGCACATGGACAGCCATACGCCGGCGACGAGCCACACCGGTCGGCTTCACGGCATGCCGCTCGCCTGGCTGCTCGGCGAGGACGACCATGCGCTCTACGGCCTGTCGGCCGGCGTGGTGGCGCCCGCGGACGTCGCGCTGGTGGGCGTTCGAAGCTACGAGCCCGAGGAGGCCGCGCGCCTCGAGCAGCTCGCGGTACGCGTATTCCATATGGAGGAAGTCGAGCGCCGCGGCTTGCCGGCGGTGTTCGCCGAGGCCCTCGCCATTGCCATGGCGCGCACCGCCCGCTTCGGGGTGAGCATCGATCTGGACGCCGTCACGCCCGACGAGGCGCCGGCGGTCGGCACGCCCGTACGCGGCGGCGTCGGCGGCGCCGAGCTCGCCCAAGCGCTCGCCGGGCTCGCCGCGCGGCCGCAGCTCGCGGCGCTCGAGCTGGTCGAGTACTCGCCGCGCCTGGACGCCGACGGGCGCACCGCGCGCCTCGCCGTGGAGGCCCTCGCCGCAGCGCTATGCCGGACGGGCGACGATCCGCAGGTCCTCGCCGACGCGCTCGAGCGACCGGATGGCTAGGCGCAGGCGCTCGTCGAGCCCGCGCGGCGCGGCGAGGTCCACCAGGCCCTGCGCCGAATCGCCGAGCAAGCTCGGGTTCAGGTAGAGCAGGACCTCGTCCACGCAGCCCTCGCGCACCAGCGAGCCGTTCAGGCGAAAGCCCGCCTCGACATGCAACTCGTTGATGCCGCGCCGCCCAAGCTCCTCCAACAGGCGCGGCAGCTCGACCTTGCCGCGCGCGTTGGGAAGCACGACGACCTCGGCGCCCCCCGGCGCGGGGCCCGGCCGCGCCGCGAACAAGAGCACATTGCCGCCGCGCAGGATGCGCGCCGACGGCGGCGTCTCGAGCCGGCTGTCGACGACGACCCGCAGCGGCTGGCGCGCCGTCTGGACCTCGCGCACCGTGAGCTGCGGATCGTCCGCGCGCACCGTGCCGATGCCGGTGAGCACGGCGCAGGCGCGCGCGCGCCAGTGGTGCGCATCGCGCCGCGCCGCCTCTCCGGTGATCCACTGCGAGCGGCCGTCGGCGAGCGCGCTGCGCCCGTCGAGCGTGGCGGCAACCTTGAGCCGCACCCAGGGCCGTCCGCGCGTGACGCGGGAGAAGAACCCGATGTTCAGCTCGCGCGCCTCGTCGGCCAGCAAGCCGTGCTGGAACCGCACCCCGGCGGCGGCAAGCGCCTCGCCGCCGCGTCCGGCGGCCGGGTTCGGATCGCGCACCGCGGCCACCACGCGCGCGACCCGTGCATTGATGAGCGCGCCGGCGCAGGGTGGGGTGCGGCCGTAGTGGCTGCACGGCTCCAGGGTCACGTACACGGTGGCGCCCGCGGCGCGCGCGCCCGCCGCCGCCAGCGCGAGCGCCTCGGCGTGCGGCTCGCCGGCCCGCGCATGCCAGCCCTCGCCGACGATGGCTTCGCCCTCGGCGATGACGCAGCCCACGCGCGGGTTTGGCGTGGTGGTGAACAGGCCGTTCGCCGCCAGCGCGAGCGCGCGGCGCATCATCGCGTGGTCGAAAGCCGAGAACGGGGTCAAGCGCGGCGCGCCGTCAGCGCGGCTTGCGCCGCCCCGCCTTGACCTCCTGCACCGCCTCGCGGAAGTCGTCGGGGCTTTCGAAGCTGCGGTACACGGAGGCGAAGCGGATGTAGGCGATCTTGTCGAGCTTGGCCAGCTCGCGCATGACGAAGTCGCCCACGCGCGTGGTGGGCACCTCCCGCTCGCCGAGCGCGCGCAGCCGCTCGACCACCCGGTCCACGGCCGCCTCCACTTCGTCGGTCGCGACGGGGCGCTTGCGCAGCGCGAGCATCATGCTGCTCAGCAGCTTGGCGCGATCGAAGTCGGTCCGGCTGCCATCCTTCTTCACCAGGCGCGGCATCTGCAGGTCCACCCGCTCGTAGGTGGTGAAGCGCTTCTCGCACTTCACGCACTTGCGCCGCCTGCGGATGGTGTTCGCCTCGAGGTTCGCGCGGGTGTCGACGACCTGGGTGTCCTCCGAGCCGCAGAACGGGCATTTCATGAATACACGGGAAAGCGGGCGCAGAGCGCCTTCACGTCGGCGGCGACGCGCTCCACCGTCGCGCTCGAAGGCTCATCCAGCACGTCGGCGATGAGCTCGGCGACGCGCTCGGCCTCGGCCTCGCCGAAGCCCCGCGTGGTGCAGGCCGGCGAGCCGATGCGGATGCCCGAGGTGACGGCGGGCTTTTCCGGGTCGTTCGGAATCGCGTTCTTGTTCAGCGTGATGTGCGCGCGCCCGAGGATCGCCTCGGCGTCCTTGCCGGTGATGCCCTTGGGCCGCAGGTCGACGAGGAACATGTGCGACTCCGTGCGGCCCGACACGATGCGCAGCCCGCGGCGCGCGAGCGCGCGCGCCATGGCCGCCGCGTTCTTCATCACCTGCTGCTGGTAGCGCTTGAACTCGGGCTTGAGCGCCTCGCCGAGCGCCACCGCCTTGGCCGCGATCACGTGCATGAGCGGCCCGCCTTGCAGGCCGGGAAAGATCGCCGCGGCGATGGCCTTCTCGTGCTCGGGCCTGCCGAGCACCATCCCGCCGCGCGGCCCGCGCAGCGTCTTGTGCGTGGTGGTGGTGACGAAGTCGGCAATGCCGATCGGTGAGGGGTACAGCCCCGCGGCGATGAGCCCCGCATAGTGGGCGATGTCGGCCATGAGCAGCGCACCGCAGCGATCCGCGATGTGGCGAAAGCGCTGCCAGTCGATGCGCAGCGCATAGGCGGAGGCGCCGGTGACGATGAGCCGCGGCCGCTCGGCCATCGCGATGCGCTCGGCCGCGTCGTAGTCGATTTCCTCCGCGCGGGTGAGGCCGTAGGACACCACGCGGTAGAGCTTGCCGGAAAGATTCACCGGCGAGCCGTGGGTGAGGTGACCGCCGTGGGCGAGCGACATGCCCAGCAGCGTGTCGCCGGGCTTGAGCACCGCGCCATAGACCGCCTGGTTCGCCTGCGAGCCCGAGTGCGCCTGCACGTTCGCCCAGGGCGCGCCGAAGAGCTTCTTCGCGCGCTCCACCGCGAGCGATTCCGCGAGATCGACGTACTCGCAGCCGCCGTAGTAGCGCCGTCCCGGGTAGCCCTCGGCGTACTTGTTGGTGAGCACGCTGCCCTGCGCCGCGAGGACCTGGCGGCTGACGTAGTTCTCCGAGGCGATCAGCTCGACGTGGTCTTCCTGGCGCCGCTGCTCGAGCTGCAGCGCCTGCCAGAGTTCCGGATCGGATTGCGCTAGGATGTCAGGCAGGAGCATGGGGTGGGCGCCGCGGCAAAGGGCGGCAAAGGCGGCAAATTCTACCAGCGGGACCCTCGAGCGATGGACCGGGAAAGGACGAAACGGGTAGCCGAGCATCTGTTCCGCGACATGGCCGGCGCGATGAGCGCCGGCATGGTCTACCTCGGCGTGCGCAGCGGGCTTTTCCGCACCCTGCAGGGGCGCGGGCCGCTCAGCGCCGAGGAGGTCGCGCGCCGCTCCGGCCTGCAGCCGCGCTACGTGGAGGAATGGCTGAAGGGCATGGCGTGCGCGGGCTACCTGGACTACGACCCCGCGACGCAGGCCTACGCCCTCTCCGACGAGCACGCCTACTTCCTCGCCTCCGAGGGCAGCGACCACTATGCCGGCGGCATGTTCGACATGGTGCCCTCGCTCCTGCGCGTGGCGCCGCAGGTGCTGCAGGCCTTCGAGAAGGGCGGCGGCGTCCCCTTCGAGGCGTTCGGGCCCGAGTGCGTCGAGGCGCTCGACCTCATCAATCGCGGGCTGTACGAGCACCGCTTCACCGACCAGTGGCTGAAAGCCCTCCCCGGGGTCGCCGCGCGGCTCGAGGCGGGCGGGCGCATGCTCGACGTGGGCTGCGGCAGCGGCCGCGTCTGCCTTGCCTTCGCCCGCGCCTTCCCGAACGCGGAGATCGTCGGCATCGATCCGAGCGCGGAGTCCATCGGGCGCGCGCGCGAGGCGGCGGGTGGGCTCCGCGTGCGCTTCGAAGCGTCCACCACGGCGCAGCTCGAGCGCGGCGCGGGCTTCGACTTCGTCACGCTGTGCGACTGCCTGCACGATCTGGCGGAGCCCGCGAAGACGCTGCGCGAAATCCGCGCCCTGCTCAAGCCCGACGGCACCCTGCTGGTGATCGAGCCGAAGGCCGCCGATCGCCTCGAGGACAACAAGAATCCGGTGGCGACGATGTTCTACGGGTTCAGCATCTTCCACTGCATGACGCAGTCGCTCGCCGCGGGCGGCCCCGGGCTGGGCACGTGCATGGGCCCGGCGACCGCGCGCAAGCTCCTCGAGGAGGCGGGCTTTCGCGACTTCCGCATCCTGGACATCAGGAGCCAGGTGAACCTCTTCTACGCCGTCAGGCCCTGACCGGCGGCGCGAGGTCGGCGGGCGTGTCGATGTCGCGCAGCACGCCGGGATCGCCCACCGGGATCTTGCGCACGCGATGCGCCGCGAGCAGCCGCCGCGCGCCCTCGTCGCCGCGCAAGGCCACGAGCTCGCGGTGAAATCCGCCGGCGATGCCCACCGGGTGGCCGCGGCGCGAGCGGAAGTACGGCGCCGCGAGCGGTGCGCCGGCGGCGAGCGCCTCGCGCACGGCGGCAATGGTGCTGGGGCGCACGAACGGCATGTCGGCGAGCGCCACCA
>DATLGR010000502.1:0-2325 GCA_035540415.1 Burkholderiales bacterium
CTCGACCTGGCGCGGCACGCTGACCTGACCGGCGTCGACCTGAGGGTCGGAATAGCTCGCGGCAGTGACCGCGAAGATCGCGCTCGCGAGGGCCAAGGCTCCGGTGGCAAACGCCATGGCGTTACCTTACCCCTGTCGCCGAGGGGCGTCGATGGCCTTTCCGGACTTACGCAAAAGCATGCTCGCGCCGCAGCAAGGCGCGCGCCTGGCACGAACCCTGCGGCGCGCAGGCGATGCTGCTGCGAACGATTCTGGTTTTTCTCATGGTGCCGCTTGCCGCGCTCGCCTCCGCGTCTCAAGCCGCCGCCGTATCGGAGCTGCTCGGCCAGCCCGTCACCGGACTGCGAGGACAGAACATCGGTCCGGTGGAGGAGCTGATCGTCGATGTGAGCGAAGGACGCGTGCTCTACATCATCGTGCGCGGCGCGCAGCAGTACTACACGGTTCCCGTGCGCGCATTGCACCGGCTCCCCGGCAACGGGGGGCTGCGCCTGGACATGGCGCTGGAAGGCGACGCCGCACGCATCGCTCCGGACGCCGATCCGCGTTTCCGGCGCGCCGGCCGCCTCCTCGGCCAGCCGATCCAGCAGCCCGGCGATGGCGCCATCGGGAGCGTGCAGGACATCCTCTTCGAGCCGGGCAGCGGCAGGATCGGGGCCGTGCGGGTGCAAACCCCGCAGGGTCCGCGCGACCTGCCCGCGGGCGTGCTGGCCCGCGGGCATTTCCCGCCCATCACGCTCTGGCCGGAGGAGCGCGCCGGCGCGGGCCGCTGAGCCCTGGTCGCTGAGCGCTGTTACGCCAATTACTTGGCCGGCCGATCCGCCGGACGCTCGCCGTCCTTGCGCGCGGCCGTGCCGGCCTTCGGCGCCGTCGTGGTGCCTGCCGCGGCGCGCTGGCCCTTCATCATGGCGTTGAATTCCTCGCGGCTCAGCATGCCGTCCTTGTTGGTGTCGGCCTTGTCGAAGTCGTAGCGCGCGGCGGCGGGCTTCTTCGCCGCGGGCCGCTGCTCGTCTTTCTTCGCCGCGGTGGTGCCGGTCTGCCCGGCGCTGGCGGCGCCGCTTTGCGACATGGCGGGCTTGCTGGCGGGTGCATCGGCGCGCGCCTTCCTGGCATCGTCGGCAGTGGCGGCGCCGGCGAAGGCGAGGAGGGACAGGCTCAACATCAGGCTCTTGAGTTGCATTACGCGTCTCCTGTGACGTCGGGGTTGGGGCCCACGCCACGCAGCAACCGTGCCGATCTTGCAGCGGGAAGACCGGACGGACTAGCGGCGCAGCGTCGCCGCGGGAGGCAGCGGGGCGATCACGCCGTCCTCGAGAACCATGAAGCGCACGGTGCGCTCCAGCGGATCCACCAGGAGGTCGCGCACACGGGGCTGCGCGAGCAGCTCGCTCGCCCGTACAAGGTCCGCGCGGGCGACCGCCGGCGCCGCCGTGCCGCCGGCGGCGCCTTCGCCCGGGGGCTCCAGCGTCACGGCGTCGCCGCCGGCCGACGCGAGCGCCTCGACCGGATGGATTTCGGCCTCGCCCACCACCACGAATTGCACGCGCCCGCTGGCGCGCTCGATGAGCAGGTCGCGGATCGGACCGATCGGCCTGCCGTGCGCCGAGCTCACTTCCCGCCCCAGGATTTCGCTGAGGCGCATCTCCGTGACGAGCGGCGGCGCCGCGCTCGCCGGCGCCAGCGCTCCGGCCGCGACGGCCACCGAAAGAACGAATCCTGCCAAGGCCCGCATGAAACCTCCGTCGAATCGATACGCAATTTCCGAGCCCGTCCGGCACGCCATTTGCAATCGGGCTGTTCCCGACGTGGGATCGCGTGCCGCCCTCCTGAGACCGACCGCCTGGCTTGCGCTGTGGTGGCGCATCAGCGCGAGCCTGTGGTTCGTCCCGGCGGTGATGGTGCTGGCGGCGCTCGCCCTCGCGATCGCGCTGATCGAGCTCGAAGACGCCCACGGCCTGGACCTCGCCGAGCGCTGGCCGCAGCTGTTCGGGGCGGGCGTCGACGGCTCGCGCGAGCTCCTCGCCGCGGTCGCGAGCTCGATGATCACGGTGGCGGGCGTGGTGTTTTCGGTCACCATCGTGGCGCTGTCGCTCGGCGCGAGCGCCTACTCGCCGCGCGTGCTGCGAACGTTCATGGGCGACCGCCCGACGCAGATGGTGCTCGCGGCGCTCGTCCTCGCCATCGCGCTGATCGAGCTGGAAGACGCCCACGGCCTGGACCTCGCCGAGCGCTGGCCGCAGCTGTTCGGCGCCGGCGTGGACGGCTCGCGCGAGCTCCTCGCCGCGGTCGCGAGCTCGATGATCACGGTGGCGGGCGTGGTGTTTT
>DATLGR010000503.1:0-4986 GCA_035540415.1 Burkholderiales bacterium
CCTGGGGGCTGATCCTGACGGTGCCGCTCGGCGGCTACCTCGCCGACCGCACCGGGCGCGGCCTCGACATCGTGATCGGGGGTTCCCTGGTGATGGCGCTCGTCATGCCGTTGCTGCTCGTGGTGCCGTCGGCGGCCGTGATGTTCGCGCTGTTCGGCCTGGTCGCCGGGCCGGCGGGAGGCATCATCGCCTCGCTGCCGGCGCGCACGCTGTCGGCGGGCGCGCGCCACCTGGGGCTCGGCCTCTTCTTCACGCTCTATTATCTCGGCATGGCGCTTCTCCCCGCCGTCGCCGGCTGGTTCCGCGACGCCACCGGCATCGATGCCGCGCCGCTCGCCTTCGGCGCGGGGCTGCTCGTGTGCGCCGCGCTGCTTGCGCAGTGGTTCCGCCGCATCGAGCGATGGCCATCCGCGTAGTGCGCCTGGGCGAGCGGCGCGCGCGGGGCGAAGGATTGCGCCTGGGCACCGTGCGGCGCCCGCCGCGCGGGCTGAAGAAGGCGGCCATCGCCCAGCGCGGCTACTACGACGTATGGCTGCCGCTGCTTGCGCCGAGCGCGCAGGCCGTGCGCTTCGCGCGCGAGCGGCCGTGGACGGCGGCGCGCTGGGCGCAGTACGCGCGGCGCTACCGGCGGGAGATGGCGCAGCCCGGGCCGCGGCAGGCGATCGAGCTGCTGGCGCGGCTGTCGCACCGGGCGCACTTCTCCGTGGGCTGCTACTGCGAGGACGAGCGCCGCTGCCATCGCAGCGTCCTGCGCGCGCTCCTGAAGGAGAGCGGCGCGTGGATGCGCTGAAACCGGGTCCGTCTCCCATGCCGGAGCCTTCGCCCTGGGTGCTGCGCTGGGCCCCGCTGGTGGGGCGCGGGCCGGTCCTCGACGTGGCGTGCGGCGCCGGGCGGCACGCGCGGTACTTCGCTTCCCGCGGGCTGGAGGTGGTCGCGGTGGACCGGGCGCCGCAGGAGATCCCCGGCGTGGCGTTCGTCCAGGCGGACCTGGAGGACGGGCGCCCCTGGCCGTTCGGCGAGCGGCGCTTCGCGGCGGTGGTGGTGACCAACTATCTGCACCGGCCGCTCTTTCCGGCGCTCGCCGCCTGCCTGGCGCAGGGCGGGGTGCTCATCTACGAGACCTTCATGGCCGGCAATGAGCGCCATGGCAAGCCCTCGAACCCGGCGTTCCTGCTGCGGCCCGGGGAGCTGCTCGCGGCTTTCGGCGCGCTGACGGTGCTCGGCTTCGAGCAGGGGACGCTCGAGCACCCGAAGCGGGCGGTCGTGCAGCGCATCTGCGCGCTCCGCGGCGACATCGGAGGCGTTAGAATCCCCGCATGATTACCGGAAGCCTGGTGGCAATCGTCACCCCGATGCACGAGGATGGCCGGCTCGACCTGGCCGCGTTCCGCCGCCTGATCGACTGGCACGTGGCCGAGGGCACCGACGGCATCGTGGTCGTCGGCACGACCGGCGAGTCGCCCACGGTCGACTTCGACGAGCACAAGGAGCTCATCCGGCTCGCCGTGCAGCATTCGCGCGGGCGCATCCCGATCATCGCCGGCACCGGCGGCAACTCCACCGCCGAGGCCATCGAGCTCACCGCGTCGGCGAAGAAGGCCGGCGCCACCGCCTGCCTTTCGGTCGTGCCCTACTACAACAAGCCGTCGCAGGAAGGCCTCTATCGCCATTTCCGCAAGATCGCCGAGACGGTCGACCTGCCGATGATCGTCTACAACGTGCCGGGGCGCACGGTCGCCGATCTGCAGAACGACACGCTGCTGCGCCTGGCCCAGGTGCCCGGCATCATCGGCGTGAAGGACGCGACCGCCAACATCGAGCGCGGCACGGATCTGCTCAAGCGCCTGCCGCGCAATTTCGCCGTCTACAGCGGCGATGACGCCACCGCGCTGGCGCTCGTCCTGCTCGGCGGCCACGGCGTGATCTCGGTCACCGCCAACGTCGCGCCCAAGCCGATGCACCAGATGTGCGCGGCGGCCCTGGTCGGTGACGTGAAGCGCGCGCGCGAGCTGAATTTCCAGCTGCTCGGGCTGCACCAGCGCCTGTTCGTCGAGGCGAACCCCATTCCCGTGAAATGGGCGCTGGTCGAGATGGGCTTGATCGAGCCGGGGCTGCGCCTGCCGCTGGTGCCGCTCGCGGAGCGCTTCCACCAGGCGGTGCGCGAGGCGTTGCACGAGGCGGGCATCGCGCTGCCTGGCCTGCGCGTCGTAGAAGGCCGCGGCTAGTGCGCAAGCTCGTCGTCGTGCTCGCGCTCGGCGTGGGCGGCTGCGGCGCGGGCAGCCTGTTCGACACCAGCATCGACTACAAGTCGGCCGGCACGCTGCCGCCGCTCGAGATTCCACCCGACCTGGCGGCGCCGCCGCGCGATGGGCGCTTCGCGCTGCCCGAGGCGCGCACCGGCGCCACGCTGTCGGGCTACCAGCAGGAACGCAAGGAGCAGCAGGCGCGCCAGGGCACCGGCACGGTGCTGCCGCCGGTGGACCGCGTGCGCCTGGAGCGCGCGGGCAGCGAGCGCTGGCTGGTGGTGCCCGAGCCGCCGGAGAAGGTATGGCCGGTGGTGCGCGAGTTCTGGCAGGAGCGCGGCTTCCTCATCCGGAGCGAGACGCCCGAGGCCGGGGTCATGGAAACCGACTGGGCCGAGAACCGCGCCAACATCCCGCAAGGCGGCGTGCGCGGGGTGCTCGGACGCCTTGCCGGCCAGCTCTACTCGACGGCCGAGCGCGACCGGTTCCGCACCCGCCTCGAGCGCACGCCCGACGGGCGCGGCACCGAGATCTACATCAGCCATCGCGGCATGCGCGAGCTCTACGTCACCGGGCACGTGGGCCTGGGCACCACGGGCGAGACCATGTGGGAGCCGCGCGACCCGGACCCCGGGCTGGAGGCGCAGTTCCTGCGCCTGCTGATGGTGCGCCTGGGCGTGCAGGAGGAGCGCGCCACCCAGGCGCTCGCCGCGGCGGCGCCCGCGGAGCGCGCGCAGCTCGTCAAGACGCCCGAGGGCACCGAGCGCCTGCAGGTGAACGAGCCCTTCGACCGCGCCTGGCGCCGGGTGGGGCTCGCGCTCGACCGCGTCGGCTTCACGGTGGAGGACCGCGACCGCCAGAATGGCCTCTACTTCGTGCGCTATGCCGATCCCGAGGGGGACATGAAGCGCCGCGACGGCGAGCGCGGCCTGTTCGCGCGCATTTTCGGCAGCGCCGACTCCAAGGTCCGCGCCGAGCAGTTCCGCGTGCAGGTCCGCCCCGAGCAGGAGACGAGCGTGGTCGACGTCCTCAACAAGGACGGCGGCGCCGAGACTTCGCGCACCGCACAGCGCATTCTCGCGCTGCTGCACGAGCAGTTGAAGTAGGTTGCTGCGGTTCGCTTCGCTCGCGAGCGGCAGCGGCGGCAACGCGCTGGTCGCCGATGCCGACGGCACCTGCGTGCTCATCGACTGCGGCCTGCGCCTGCGCGATACCGAGCGGCGCCTCGCGCGCCTGGGGCTCGCGCCCGGCGACATCGCCGCGCTTCTCGTGACGCACGAGCACGGCGACCACGGCGACGGGGTATTCGACTTCGCCGCGGCGCACGGCGTGGCGGTGTACTGCACCTACGGCACGCTGCAGGCGCTCAAGTCCGGCGGCCGCGTGCTCGACGGCGTGCGCGTGGTGCTGATCAGCGGCCGGCAGGCCGAGGCGATCGGCGGCCTGCAGGTGGTGCCCTTCACCGTGCCGCACGACGCGCGCGAGCCGGTCCAGTTCGTGCTCTCCGACGGGCAGCGCCGCCTCGGCGTGGTCACCGACCTGGGCGCGCCCACGGCGCACGTCGCCGGCATGCTGAGCGGGCTCGATGCGCTGGTGCTCGAGTGCAACTACGACCGCGAGCTCCTCTGGAACGGCGGCTATCCGGCGTGGCTGAAGCAGCGCATCGCCGGCCCCTTCGGGCACCTGGACAACGAGGACGCGGCGCGCCTGCTCGCGGCACTGGACCGCTCGCGCCTCAAGCACGTGGTGGGCGCGCACCTGTCGCAGCAGAACAACCGGCCCGCGCTCGCCCGCGCGGCGCTCGCCCGCGCGCTCGGCTGCGAGGAAAGCTGGGTGCAGCTCGCCACGCAGGACGAAGGCTTCGGCTGGCGCGAGGCCTAGAGGCCCAGGGTGGTCGCGGAGACCGCCGGGAAGGAAGCGCTCCAGATCTCGCCGAAGCGCCCGCGCATGGCGAGCGCCTCGGTCTCGTCGTTGAAGCCGAGCGCGCCGCGGTACGACGCGGCCACCGGACGGCGCACGTAGTGCGCGGCATCGAGCACCAGGAAGGCGTCCTGCAGCTCGCGGATCTCTTCATGCGTGCGGTGCACCTGGATGGCGTGCCCATAGCGCGCGAGCAGCGCCATCATGCGCGGGCAGTGCCGCTGCAGGAGCCCGCTGTCGTGCAGCACGAGGTAGATCCGCCGGGTGCGGCTCGCCCGCAGGAAGGCCTGCAGCGCGTCGATGCGCGTCGGATCGTTCAGGCGCAGCGCGGCCCCATCGGGGTCGAACGCGCGCAACTCGCGCCCGGGCTGCAGGAGTAGGCGCTCGACCGCGGCGTCGAAGCCGGCGCGCGTATCGAACCGCTCGTAGACCGCTTCATCCATGCGAAGCCTTTTGGCCGAAGTGCACGTAGCCCGCTGCACGCCATTCTGCGATCAGGTCCGCGAGGGGCGCAAGCCGCGCACGGCTCGCCTCGCGCCGGTCGGCGAGCTCGCGCAGGCGCGCCGCATGCGGCGTGGAGAAGCCCTCGCCGTTGATGAAAAAGCGCTTTCCCCGGTAGAGCAGCTGGGTCTTCGGGTCCAGGCGCACGTGCGCGCCGCCGGTGCGCGAGGGCCGGAACACCACGTGCGGCTTCGGGGCGCTGAGATAGCGGCCGAGGACGTCCGCCGCGTCGGCGCGCGACCAGCGGATGCGGGCGAGCACGCGCGCGGCGAACGCCACCAGGTCCTCGGGCAGGCGGGCCGGGCGGGCGGCCGGCGCGCGC
>DATLGR010000504.1:0-1753 GCA_035540415.1 Burkholderiales bacterium
CCCGGGCGCCGCGCCACGGGCATTGGCGAGCTGCGCGGCGCCCGGGAACCAGTCGTGCAGGACCTTGTAGAGCGTCTGGATCGCGCTGGCGCGCTTCTTCGCCGGCGAGCCGCCGATTTCCGCGCTGCCTGCCACGCGCACGCGATTGCCCATGCGCGAGATCGCCACCTTGTAGCGCTCGTCCATGATGCCGCTGCGCGGCGCGTTCAGCGGCTCGCGGATCGGCGCGCTGATCGAGTAGCCGTACACGGGGGCGAGCGGCACCTCCAGCCCGAGGGGGCGCAGCAGCAGCGCCGACTCCACCCCGCCGCAGACCACGACGGCGTTGAAGTTCCATTGCGCCGTCGCGCCCTCGGCGTTCGTCACCTGCAGCGAGCCGGGCGTCGCCGGGTCCAGCGGCGCGACGGTGCTGTTGAATTCGAAGGCCACGCCGCGCGACAGGCATTCGGCCTTCAGCAGCAGCGCGAACTGCCGGCAGTTGCCGACCTCGTCGTGCGGCAGGTGGATGGCCCCGGCGAACACGGTGTCCGGGTTGAGCGCCGGCTCCACCGCGCGCGCCTTGTCGGCGTCGATCTCGTGGAAGTCGATGCCTGCGTCGCGCAGCACCTGCAGCCCCGGCTGGACCAGCTTGCGTTCCTTCTCGCCGCGCAGCATGACCATGTAGCCGGTGCTGCGGTCGTAGTCGAGGCCGAAGTGCTCCGTGATGTCGTGCAGGCGCGTGCGGCTGTAGAACGCCAGGCGCTGCATGCGCGCGCGGTTGGCGGTGTAGCTCGCCAGGTCGCACGCGCGGTACCACTTCCACATCCATGCGAGCTCGGCGGCCGAGAGCGGCAGGCTCACGCGCACCGGCGCATGGTCGGAGAGCAGGAAGCGCGCGACCTTGGCCGGCATGCCGGGGGCGGCCCAGGGCGTGACGTAGCCCGGAGCGATCACGCCGGCGTTGGCGAAGCTGGTTTCCTCGGCGGGCGAGGAGCGGCGCTCGAAGACGGTGACGTCGTGGCCGTCCACCGCCAGCTCGAAGGCCGTGGTCACGCCGATGATGCCCGCGCCGATGACGGCGACCCTCATGGCCGCCCCTGCCTTGCCAGCGAATTCATGGATTCCCGATGGTCGAAAGCGCCGCTTCGGCGCGGTGCGCGATGTTCAGCACCGCGTCGTCGTGCAGCGCCGCGTGCCAGATCATGAGGCCCGCCGGCAGCTCGCCGGGGGCGTGGCACGGGATCGAGATCGCGCAACCATCGAGCATGTTCACGACGCTGGTGTTGCGCAGCAACAGTGCGTTGACGCGGAAGAAGGCCTCGTCGCGCTCGGCCCCCGGCGCGACCTGCGCGATCGGCGGCGCCGTGATCGGGACGGTCGGCGACAGCACGGCGTCGAAGCCGCGCAGCGACGTCTCGACGCGGGCGATCCACTCGCGGCGCGCGTTCGCCAGCTCGATGTACTCGAAGGCCTTCATGGCGGCGCCGCGCTCGATGCGAACCCGCACACGGGGGTCGTAGCGCTCGCCGGACCGCGCCAGCAGCTGGCGGTGCCAGGCGTAGCTCTCGGCGGCCGAAAACCCGCCGGTGGCCTGCAGGCTGGCGAGGTCGCCGATCTCGGCGAGCTCGATCTCCTCGACGGCCGCGCCCGCGTCGCGCAAGGTCCCGAGCGCGCGGTCGAAGGCCCGGGCGACGGCGGGCTCGAGCGCGTCCAGCATGACGGTGCGGGCGACGGCGAAGCGGTACGCGCGCAGCGGACGCCCGTCGGGCTGGAC
>DATLGR010000505.1:0-13941 GCA_035540415.1 Burkholderiales bacterium
GCCGCAGCCTACGCAGCCCTCGATCACCGTGGCGACCGGGTCGCGGCGCAGCGGATCCGGGTTGTCCTTGATGGTGAGGGTGGGGCAGCCGGAGAGCCGGATGCAGGAGTGGTCCCCCGTGCAGGTGTCCTCGTCGACGCCATATTTCACCCGCACCGTTCGCTTTCCGCCTTTAAGTTGCTTGGCGATGACGGGGCGGAGCTTGCGCTGCCGTTCCAGCTGGCATTCCCCCTCGGCGATGATCACCTTCAGCCCCGGGTGATCGGCGCTCATCGCCTCCTTCAGGGTCTTGGCGACTTCGCCGACGCGGTAGTTGTCGACGGTGCGCATCCAGCCCACGCCGATGCCCTTCAGCGCGCGCTCCATGCTGATGTCGGACTTGACGTCGCTGTGCTGCGGCGAGGAGGGCAGCTCCTGGGTGCCGGTGGCCGAGCTGTAGCCGTTCTTCATGATGACGAGGATGCCGTCGTTCTTGTTGAACACGGTGTTGGCGATGCCCGTGGTGAGCCCGTTGTGCCAGAAGCCCCCGTCGCCCATGATGGTCACGCTGCGCCGGCCCATCATCGGGTGCACCGCGGAGTTCGAGGCGAGGCCGAGGCCGTAGCCGAGCACGGTATTGCCGATGTTGAACGGCGGCAGCGTCGAGAAGAGGTGGCAGCCGATGTCCGCCGAGACGTGGAACTTGCCGCTTTCCTTCTCGAGGACCTTCATCGCCGAGAACACCGGCCGTTCGGGGCAGCCGACGCAGAAGCCCGGCGGCCGCGCGGGCAGCGCCCCGAGGAGCTCGGCCGCCCGCGCCTTCAGCTCGGCGATCGGCTGCACGGCTTCCGCCCGCGCGAGGAACCGCGCGAGGCCGCCGAGCACCACTTCCCCGGTGTACTCGCCGGCCATCGGCAGCACGTCCTTGCCGCGCACCTTGACGCCGTTCACCTCTTCGCGGCGCAGCGCCGCCAGCACCGCCTCCTCGATGTAGGCCGGCTGCCCCTCCTCGACCACCAGCACCTCGCGCTTGCCGCGGCAGAAGGCGATGATGTCCTCGGGCACCAGCGGATAGGTCACGTTCAGGCAGTAGATCGGCACCTGCGAGCGGCCGAAGGCGTCCGCGAGGCCGAGGGTCTGCAGCGCGCGCACCACCGCGTTGTAGAGCCCGCCTTGGCAGAGGATGCCGATGTCCTCGCGGCTGCCCGGGAAGAGCTCGTTCAGCCCCCGCTCGCGGATGAACTTCACCGCCGCGGGCCAGCGCACCTCGATCTTCTGCTTCTCCTGCGCATAGGTGGCGGGGGGCAGGCAGATGCGGTTGTAGTCGAAGTCCGGCTCCTCGATGAGCCTCTTCCTCGAGTAGAGCGGCGCGCGGTTGGCCTTGGTGCGGAAGCTCCCCTGCACGTGGCAGGCGCGGATGCGAAGCTCGAGCATCACCGGGGTGCTGGAGGCCTCCGACAGCTCGAAGCCCTGCTCCACCATCTCGACGATCCTGGGAAGGCTGGGGCGCGGGTCGAGCAGCCACAGCTGCGACTTCATGGCAAAGGCGTGGCTGCGCTCCTGGATGATCGAGGCGCCTTCGCCGTAGTCCTCGCCCAGCACGATGACGGTGCCGCCCTTCACCCCGGCCGAGGCGAGGTTCGACAGCGCGTCGGAGGCGACATTGGTGCCCACGGTGGACTTGAAGGCGACCGCGCCGCGCAGCGGATAGTTGATCGAGGCGCCGAGCATCGCCGCGGCGCCGGCCTCGTTGGCGTTGGTCTCCACGTGCACGCCGAGCTCGTCGAGGATGTCGCGCGCGTCGTTCAGCACGTCCATCACGTGCGACACCGGGGCGCCCTGGTAGCCGCCCACGTAGGACACGCCCGACTGCAGCAGCGCCTTGGTCACCGCGAGGATCGCCTCGCCGTGGAAGGTCTCGCCTTCGCCGAGCTTGAGCTTGGCCACTTCTTCCTTGAACGATCGTTCCATGATGTCCTACCTAAACAAGACCTTCGGCAGCCAGGTGGCAATCGGCGGAAACAGGATGATCGCCACGAGCCCGGTGAAGCCGATCATCACGTAGGGCAGCGCCGCGGACCAGACCTGCTTCATCTCGATCTCCTTGGGCGCCACGCTCTTCATGACGAACAGCAGCAGCCCGAAGGGCGGGGTGAGCAGCCCCAGCTGCATGCACATGAGGAACAGCACCCCGAACCACACCGCGTCGAACCCGTAGAGCGCCACCAGCGGCATGAAGAACGGCAGGCAGATCAGCATCATGCTGACCTGGTCCACGAAGCAGCCCAGCACCAGCAGCAGCCCGAGCATCGCGAAGAGCACCGTCCAGCGCCCGAGCTCCGCGTCCCGGATGGCCTCGACCACGCCATGGGTCGCCCCCGAGAAGGTGAGGATCTGGGCGAAGGTGGTAGCGCCGATGATGATGAACAGGATCATCCCCGAGATCGCCGCGGTGCCCACGAGCGCCTTCATCAGGTTCGACAGCGTGAGCGCGCGATAGATCCACGACACGAGCACCGTCGCCACCGCGCCGATCGCGGCCGCCTCGGTGGGGGTGGCCCAGCCGGCGACCATGGAGGTCACCACGGTGACGAAAATCAGGACGAGCGGCAGCACGTACACCAGCAGCGGCTGCCACTTCGGGCCCGTGCGCAGGGCGTCGGCCTCGACCGCCGGTGCGAGCGCCGGGTTCATCCAGCAGCGCACCACGATCCAGCCGACGAACATCGCCGAGAGCATCAGCCCGGGCACGATGCCGGCGATGAGCAACTGCGCGATCGAGATGCCGGCGAGGCTGCCCAGGAGCACCGCCAGGGCCGAGGGCGGGATCAGCATGTCCACCCCGCCGGTGCCCATGATCGGGCCCATCGCCATGTTGGGGTGGTAGCCCCGGCGCAGCATCTGCGGCAGCAGGAGGCTGCCGAGCAGCGCCGTGGTGGCGATGGTGGAGCCGGAGATGGCCGAGAAGACCGTGCCCGCCACGATCGCCACGACCGCCAGCCGTCCCGGCACCCGGGCGATGACCCGGTCGATGGCGTCGATCGCCTTCATCGCGACGCCGGTATGGAACAGCACCTCCCCCATCAGGATGAAGAACGGGATCGGCGTCAGCGAAAAGCTGGTGATCGAGACGATGCCGTTGCGGATGAGCTGGATCAGGCCGGCTTCCTTGCCCAGGTAGATCCACGCGCCCGCGATGTTGATGGCGAAGAAGGAGAACGCCGCCGGCAGCCCGATGACGAACAGCACCGAGAGCGCGCCGAACAGGACGAGCGCGGCGGCCCACCACGTCATACCCCCGCCACCTGGCGCTGCGGAAGCGGCGGCGCGATGAGGCGCCGCACGAACTCGACGAGCAGCAGGGAGAACGACACCGGCACCAGCACGTACTGCCACCATTCAGGCACCGCCAGCGTCTTCACCATCATCGACCCCAGGCGCGCCGAGTCGAAGATGAGCTGCGTGCCAAACCAGATGAAGACCGCGCAGATCAGGATGCCGACCGCGTCGGCGCAGCGCTCGAGCAGCAGCGCCTTGCGCACGGGCAGGAAGAGGAGCAGGGCGTCCAGGCGCACGTGCTCGTTGCGATGCAGGAGCCAGGGGGCGACGAGCAGCGTCGCCACCGGCAGGCTGTACTCCGTCACCTCGACCACCCAGCCGGTGTTGGCGAGGCCGAGGTTGCGCGAGAGCACGTCGAAGGTGACGGCGAGCGCCATCACCCCGAGCAGCACCCCCGCCATCCAGGCGAGCGCCTCGAGCAGCAGCCGGTACGGCCTCACCGGCTGAAGAGCTCCTTCATCTGCGGCCCGTAGATCGGGCTCGCCTTGATGGCCGCCGCCCAGGCCACCTCGTAGGCCCGCTCGTAGTACCACTTGGCGGTGGCGGCATCGAAGGTGATGGTCTGGATTCCGGCCTCCTTCTGCCGCCGGATGTCCTCGGCGTTCACCTTCTTCCAGGCTTCGTTGCCGTTCTCGAGCGCGATGGCGTGGCGCATGAGCAGCTCGCGCTGCTTGGCGTTCAGCGCCTTCCAGCGGTCGAGGTTCATGATGAGCGACACCTCCGCGTTGTAGAAGCCGGGGTCGACGCGGTAGCGCGTGCGCTCGTGCCAGTTGAGGTCGAAGATGCCGTTGATCGGCCAGCCGTAGCCGTCGACCACCCCGCGCTCGAGCGCGGTGTAGACCTCGCCCGGGGCCGTCTGCACCACGGTTGCGCCGAGCGCCTGGAAGAAGTCCCGGTACACGGGGGTGATGCGCAGCTTGAGGCCCGTCAGGTCGGGCTTGTGGATCGGCTTGGTGAGGTACAGGTGAAACGGCGTGTAGTCGATGACGCGGGCGAGGTACTGCATGTTCGCCTTTTCGTTCCACACGCGGTTGATGAGGTCGTAGCCGCCGTTCTTGCGCAGCTCCTGCGCGCTCACCTGCGTGAGCTTCAGGTTGTCGGCCTCCGGCATGATGTTGGTATAGAAGGCGCCGGTGGTGAGCGCGACGTCGACCACGCCGGTGCGCACCGCGTTGCCGACCTCGAAGGGCGGCATGGCCTTCGGCCCGCCGATGAAGTTGAGGCGCAGCTGGCCCTTGCCCTCGGCGTTCAGCCGCTCGATGAACGGCATGAGGTTCTTCACGTACTGCGTGTTCTCGGCGAACGCGCTGACGACGCGCAGCGTCGTCTCCTGCGCGTGCACGGCAAGCGGCGCGAGCGCCAGGGCGGCGGCCAACGCGATGCGTTTCATGGGCTTCCTCCTCGAATCGTGGAACCGCCGAGGGTAGGCGGCGGCGGCATTATTTGTCAAATCAATGTCTTGCATGATATGAATCACCGCCATGAATGTGGCGGGCGTCGACCTCAACCTGCTGCGGGTGTTCGACGCGGTGCTGCGCGAGCGCGGCGTGACAGCCGCCGCGGCTCGCCTGGGCCTCACCCAGCCCGCGGTGTCGAACGCGCTCGCGCGGCTGCGCGCGCACTTCGGCGATGCGCTCTTCGTGCGCACCCCGGCCGGCATGGATCCGACGCCGTTCGCCCGCGGCGTGGCCGAGCCGGTGCGCCAGGCCCTGGCGCTGCTCGAGTCGGCGCTCGCCCACGGTCCGGGGTTCGACCCGGGGAGCGCCACGCGCGCGTTTCGCTTCTACATGTCCGACCTCGGGCAGGTGGAATTCCTGCCGCCGCTCGTCGAGCGGGTGCAGCGCGCGGCGCCGGGCGTGCGCCTGGAGGCGGCGGCGGCCGACCTCGAGCACATCGCCGATGCGCTCGGCGCGGGGGCGCTCGACCTCGCGGTGGGCTTTCTGCCGAGCCTCGGCCCGCCCGTGCAGCGCCGCGCGCTGTTTCGCGATCCGTACGTCTGCCTCATGCGTGCCGGGCATCCTGCGGCGGGCAAGACATTGACCCGCAAGCGCTTCCTGGAGGCCGCGCACGTCCTGGTGACCTATCGCGGCGGCGGCCACCGCGTGATCGAGGAGGCGCTCGAGCGCGCCGGGGCCGGCCGGCGCATCGCGCTGCGCGTGCCGCACTTCACCGTGGTGCCGATGGTGCTCGAGCGCACCGACCTCATCCTGACGCTGCCCGCGCGCGTGGCGCGCGTCTATGAGCGCAGCGGCAGCTTCAAGAGCCTGCCGCCGCCGGTGCCGATGCCGGCGGCGGAGGTCGCGGTGCACTGGCACGAGCGCTTCGAGGCCGATCCCGGCAACCGCTGGCTGCGCGAGCAGGTCATCGAGCTTTTCGGCGGCTGAGCACCCGGCTTAGCGCAGCTGGTCGGACAGCGCGCGCAGCTCCTTGGTCGGCTCGGGCGCCCGCTTGGCGAGGTGCTCCCAGTAGGCGTCGTAGGCGAGCTTGCGGTGGCCCGGACCGAGGTCGACCACCTGGATGCCGGCCTCCTTCATCTTCTTCTCGTCGGCCGCCTTGCGCTCGGCCGCCCAGCGGATGTTCTCCTGCTCCAGCCAGCCGGCCATGCGGTTGAGGAAGGCCCGCTGGTCCTCGCGCAGCGCGTTCCACCGGCCTTGGTTGACGAGCACGTTGACGATCACGTTGTAGAAGCCCGGATCGATGCGATAGCGCGTGTGCGCGCCCCAGCCCAGGTCGAAGATGCCGATGGCGGGCCAGCCGTAGCCGTCGACCACCCCGCGCTCCAGGGCGGTGAGCACTTCGCCGGGGGCCGTGGTCACCTGCGACACGCCCAAGGCGCTGAACAGCGGCGTGTAATTGGGCGTGGTGCGAAGCCGCAGGCCCTTCAGCGAGTTGCCCGCCGGGGGCTTGCTCGTCCAGATGTGAAAGCCGATGCCGTCGCCGTAGGCGCTGAGCAGGTGCGAATTGATCTTCTGGCCGGTGTATTTCTGCAGCGCCGCCCAGAACGCGGTCTTCTTGAGCTGCGGCGTGTGCAGCGGCACCAGGATCTGCGCGTCGCACTCGGGGCAGACGTTGGTGTAGAAGGTGGGCGCGAGCGACGCCATGTCGATGACGCCATTGCGCAGCGCGTTGCCCTGCTCGAAGGTGGGGATGGCGTCGGGGCCGCCGACCAGCTTGATCTGCACCAGGCCCTTGCCTTCCTTGTTCACCTGGTCGACGAAGCGCACGAAGATCTCGCCGAAGGTCGTGTTGCGCGGCACGAACACCACCGCGTTGAGCGTGGTCTCCTGCGCCGCGGACACGCCGGCAAAGGCGGCCAGCGCGGCCGCGACGAAGGCTTTCCAGAGTCTCATGAGACGGCTCCCAGGGGTTGAGCGGCGACGGCGGGTTTCATGCGAGCCAGCACTTCGTCGGCCGTCATGACGTCGCCGAACTGCTGGATGAAGGTCTCGAGCGCCGCGAGGTGCTCGTCGTCGGACAGTGCCGCGCAGCAATCCGAGACCATCACAGCCTTGAAGTCGAGCATCATCGCGTCCCGCGCGGTGGAATCGCAGCACACGTTGGTCTTGGTTCCGGCGACCAGCACCGTATCGACGCCCAGGCTGCGCAGCACCCGCTCGAGCGGCGAGGCGCCGTGCGCGAGCGCGCTGTAGCGGTTCTTGACCACGGTCAGGTCCGCGGGGTCCACTTTCAGCTCCTGCCAGACGGCCTGGCGCTCGGGCGCAAGGCTCGCCGTCATGCGCCGGCGCACCTCGGGATTGCGCACGACGTGGTTGAAGAACACGTCCCAGTCGCTGCGGTCCCCGCGCGAGGTGTTGGCGTGCACGATCCAGATCACCGGCACGCCGAGCGCGCGCAGCCGCCCTGCGAGGCGGTTGATGTTGGGCACGATGGCGCGCGACAGCGGCACCTCCGCCGGCCCGCCGGGCAGGCAGAAAGTGTTCTGCATGTCGATGACCAGCAGCGCGCTCCTGGCCGGGTCGAGGCGGCTGAACCAATGCACGTCGCCGCGCCGGGCGAGGACCCGCTCGATGATATGGGGACGGATCGAAACGTTGTGCATGCTGATGACCGTGGCGGAAGCCGGCAATTGTAGTATGCGCGGATGCACGACGTCAGCCGACTTGTGGAACGCGGCCGCTCGCACCGGCGCCTGTACACCGACCCGGCGCTGTTCGCCCTCGAGATGGAGCGCATCTTCCGGCGCGCCTGGCTGTGGCTCGGCCACGAAAGCCAGCTGCGGGAGCCGGGCGCCTTCTTCTGCACCCGGATGGCGGGCGAGCGCGTCATCGTGGTGCGCCACCACGACGGCGCCGTGTACGCGCTGCACAACCGCTGCCCGCACCGCGGCGCCGAGGTGTGCGCGCTGCCGAGCGGCACCGTGCACAGCTTCGTGTGCCCTTACCACGCCTGGACTTTCCGCACCGATGGGGCGCTCGCCTCGGTGCCGCTCGAGCACGGCTACGCGGCGGGCTTCAAGGCGGGCGAGCGGGTCGGGCTCGAGCGGGTCCCGCGGGTTGCGAGCTACCGCGGCTTTCTCTTCGGCAACCTCTCGCCGCAGGGCGAAGACCTCGAGACCTTTCTCGGCCCGGAGGTGCGCGCCGCCTTCGACAACCTGGTCGACCGCGCGCCCGACGGTGACGTGGAGCTCGCCGGCGGCAAGACGGTGCAGCGCTACCGCGGCAACTGGAAGCTGCAGATGGAGAACTCCATCGACCTCCTGCACCCGCGCATCCTGCACCGCAGCGCCATCGATGCCGCCGACCGCGTGGACCACGGCGGCGAGCCGCCGTCGATCGAGTGGGACATCGTCAAGGCGAACGGCCTCACCCTGCGCGAGTGGGACGGCATGCGCGTGGCGGCGCTGCCGCGCGGCCATTGCTGGATGGGCGGCTTTCTCACCGCCGCCATCGACGAGCGTGCGCGCGACACCCCCTACTACCGCCGCATGGTGGCGCGCCATGGCGAGGCGCGCGTGCGCGAGATCCTGTCGTTCAACCGCCACAACACCATCGTCTACCCGGGCCTGTTCGTGAATTCGCGCCTCGCGCAGATCCGGCAGCTGCAGCCGGTGAGCGTCGACTGTACCGAGCAGCACGGCTATATCTTCCGCCTCAAGGGGGCGCCCGAGGAGCTGTTCGAGGCGTCGGTGCGCATGGTGAACACCAACAATTCCCCCTCCTCCATCGTGACGAGCGACGACCACGAGATCTTCGAGCGCATCCAGGAGTCGCTGGCGGCCGGCCGCCACGAATGGGTGGACCTCTCGCGCGGCCTGGCCCGCGACGACGCGCCGGAGGGCACCAACGAGGCGCCCATGCGCAACCAGCACCGCGCCTGGGCGCAGTACATGCAAGGATGATCGCGGCTTCGCTCGAGCGCTGGCACGAAGTGCAGCAATTCCTCTTCCGCGAGGCGCGGCTGCTGGACGAGCGCCGCTTCGCGCAGTGGCTGGCGCTGTTCGACCCGGACGCCGAGTACTGGGTGCCTTATGCCTGGCAGCAGCAAAGCCCGAAGGACCACGTGTCGCTCTACTACGAGACCGTCAAGCTCCTCGGGATGCGCGTCGATCGGCTCGCGCGCGAGCTCTCGCCCCTCGATACGCCGCCCGCGCGCGTCAACCACTACTTGAGCAACGTGACCGTCGAGGAGGGCGAGGGCGAGCTCGTGGCGCGCGCGTACCTGCTTTTCGTCGAGTATCGCCGCGCGGAGCAGCGGTGGTTCGCCGGGCGAAGCACCTGGCGCCTGCGCCCGGCGGCCGGCGACTTCCGGATCGCGGCCAAGCGCGTGGATCTTCTCAACGCCGACCAGGAGAGCGGCCACCTGCGCTTCGCGGTGCCCTTCTGAGATGGAGCTCGTGCGCGAAGGCGCGGTGCACCGCGCCGCCTACATCGATCCGGCCGTGTTCGCGCTGGAGCAGGAGCGCATCTTCCGCCGCGCGTGGCTCTACGTCGGCCACGAGAGCGAGGTGCGCGCGCCGGGCGATTTCGTGCGCCGCCGGCTGGGCCCGGAGGAAGTCATCCTCGTGCGCACCGAGACGGGCGCCCTCGCGGTGCTGCACAACCGCTGCGCGCACCGCGGCGCCCTGGTGGCGAGCGAGGCGTCCGGCCGCGTGCGCCAGTTGCGCTGCCCCTACCACGCCTGGACCTACCGGCTGGACGGCGCCCTCCTGGGCATGCCCCTGCCCGAGGACTATGCCGAGGCGCCCGCGCAGGGGCTCGCGCGCGTGCCGCGCGTGGACAGCTACCGCGGCTTCATCTTCGCCTCGCACGCGGCCGAGGGACCGGGCCTCGCCGCGTTCCTCGGCGGCCTCGCCAGCGCGCTCGACAACATGGCCGACCGCGCGCCGGCCGGCACGCTCACTCGCTTCGGCGGCAGCCTGCAGCTCGAATATCGCGGCAACTGGAAGATGTTCATGGAGAACGCCGTCGACCTCGTGCACCCGGGCTTCGTGCATCGCAGCTCGGTGGAGGCGGCGCGCGCGCATCCCGAGGCGCTCGGCGCCGACGGCCTCGCGCAGCAGGGCGCGCAGATGTTCCTCGCCAACGGCATGCCGGCGCGCGAGTGGCGCGAGGTCCCGCTGCACGCGTTCGCCGGCGGCCACGTCTACATGGGCGGCTTTTACCGCGCCGGCGTCATCGCGCCGCAGCGCGAGGATCCGGCGTTCCGCGAATACCGCGAGGCGCTGGTCGGCCGCCACGGCGAGGAGAAGGCGGCGGCGGTGCTCGCGGTGGACCGCTTCAACAATCTCGTCTGGCCCAACCTTTCGGTGAACGCGCGCTTCGGCGCCCTGCGCGTGGTGAAGCCGCTCGCGGCCGATCGCACCGTGGTGGAGGTGCACTGCTTCCGCTTCGACGGCGCGCCGCCGGAGTGGGAAGCGCTCACGCTGCAGTTCGTGAACCTCGCCGCCTCGCCCGCGTCGCTGGTGGCCTCCGACGACCTGGAGATCTTCGAGCGCTGCCAGCGCGGCCTGGAGAGCGCCGCGCAGGACTGGATCGACATCCGCCGCGGCGCCGGCACCGACCGGCCCGAGCCCGACGGCTCGGTCCGCGGCGCCGGCTCCAGCGAGCTCGCGATCCGCCAGCAGTTCGAGGCCTGGCGGCGGTACATGGCCCCGTGAGCGCCGAGCTTCACGCGTTCGTGCTGGATGAGGCGCGCCTGCTGGACGAGCGGCGCTTTCGCGACTGGCTCGCCCTCTTCGCCGAAGACGGCGCCTACTGGGCGCCGACACGGCCCGAGCAGCGCTCGCCGCACGAGGCGCTGTCGCTGCTCTACGAGCCGCGGGCGCTGCTCGCGCTGCGCGTCGAGCGCCTCGAGCGCCCGGAAGCCCACGTGCAGACGCCCGCCTCGCGCACGGTGCACCACGTGGGCGGCATCCAGGTCCTGTCGGAGGAGGAGGTGCGCTCCTCGCTCGTCATGGCCGAATGGCGCGCGGGCGAGACCCGCTGGTTCGCCGCGCGCGTGCTGCACCGGCTGCGCCGCGAGGCGCAGGGCTTGCGCATCGTCCTGAAGCGCGTCGACCTCATCGACAGCGAGGCGCCGCACCGCGCGCTCGCGGTTCCGTTCTAGGCGGCGATGGACAAGCGCCATTCCGAGGCGGCGGTGTCGCAAAGCCTGATCGGCGTGGCCGCGCCGCGGGCACACGCGCGGCGCCTGGCGGCGGGGCGCGGGCGCTACGCCGACGATCTGCGCTTCCCGCGCGTGCTGCACGCCGCGTTCCTGCGCAGCCCGCACGCGCATGCGCGCATCGCGCGGCTGGACCTGGCGGCCGCCCGCGCCGCCGAAGGCGTGTTCGCGGCCTTCGATGCCGCGGCGCTCGCGAGCGTCTGCAAGCCGTGGCAGACGCGCCTTGCGCAGTGGCCCGCCCACCGTTCGCCGCCGCAGCTGCCGCTCGCCGCCGAGCGGGCGCTGTGGCAGGGGCAGCCGGTGGCGATCGTGCTCGCGACGAGCCGCGCGCGCGCCGAAGACGCGGCCGAGCGCATCGAGGCCGACTTCGAGCCGCTCCCGGCGCTGACCGATCCCCGGCAGGCGCTCGCGCCGGAGGCGCCGCGGCTGCATCCGGAATTCGACTCGAACCTCGCGTTCGAGCACCGCGTCGAGGCGGGCGATCCGTTCGCCGGCGCGGCGCGGGTGGTCAAGCGGCGGCTGCGCTTCTCGCGCCATACCGGCGTGCCGCTCGAGGCGCGCTCGCTGGTCGCGGACTTCGATTCCGCGCAGCGCCAGCTCACCGTGTACCAGGCCACGCAGGTGCCGCACCAGATGCGCGCGACCTACGCCGACTGCTTCGGCCTGCCCGAGCACGACGTGCGGGTGCTCACGCCCGACGTCGGCGGGGGCTTCGGCGTGAAGCTCCACGTGTACGACGACGAGATGGCGGTGTGCGCGGCGGCCATCCTGACCGGACGGACGGTGAAATACGTCTGCGACCGGCTCGAGGCCTTTGCCGCCGACATCCATGCGCGCGCCCACGAGGTCACGGTCGAGGCGGCGCTGGATGCGTCGGGGCGCCTGATCGGGCTTGCGCTCGACGATCTCGCCGAGGCCGGCGCGTATTCCGCCTATCCGCGCTCCAGCATCCTGGAGGGGATGCACGTGCTGCTCATGACCGGCGCGCCTTACGACTTCGCGGCCTACCGCGGCCGGCTGCGGGTGGCCTGGCAGAACAAGCCGGCGACCGGCTCCTACCGCGGGGTGGGCCAGCCGGTGGCCTGCGGGGCGATGGAGGCGCTGATGGACGCGTGCGCGCGCGAGACCGGAATCGATCCGGCCGAGTACCGGCGCCGGCACTTCCGCGCCGAAGGCGCCACGCCCACCGGCGTGCAGGCCGGGGGCCTGTCGCACGAGGCCTGCCTCGACAGGCTGCTCGCGCTGATGGACTACGCGGAGCTCCGAAGGATGCAGCAGCGCGAGCGCCAGCGCGGGCGGCACCTGGGCATCGGCTTCGCCGCGTTCGTCGAGCAAAGCGCGCCCGGTCCGGGCTTCTACGGCGCGAACGCGGTCAAGATCTCCGCGCAGGAGGGCTGCACGCTGCGCCTGGAGCCCTCCGGGACGGTCACCTGCATCACCTCCAACGCCGACCAGGGCCAGGGCGTGGAGACGGCGCTCGCGCAGATCATCGCCGAGGAGCTCGATCTGCCGCTCCCTGCGGTGCGCGTGCTGGGCGCCGACACCGCGATGACGGCCGTCGGCGGCGGCACCTTCGCCTCGCGCGGGCTCACCATCGCGGGCGAGGCGGTGCTGCGCGCGGCGCGCGAGCTCGCGGCGCGCGTCGAGGCGCTGCGCCAGGCGACCGGCATCGGCCCGCTCGCCGAGATCGCCGCGCTCATGAACTACCGCCAGCATGCGCTGCCGCCCGGGGTCAGGGCCTCGCCCGCGGTAACGGTGCACTTCACCATGAAGCAGCCGTTCCTGCTCGCCAACGGCATCCAGGCGAGCCTGGTCGAGGTCGATCCCGCCACGGGCTTCGTCACCCTGCTCAAGCACTGGGTGGTGGAGGACTGCGGGCGCATCATCAATCCGCTGCTGGCGGACGAGCAGATCCGCGGCGGCGTGGTGCAGGGCCTGGGCGCGGCGCTCTTCGAGGAGTGCCTCTACGACGCCCATGGCCAGCTCCTCAACGCCTCGATGGCCGACTATCTCGTGCCGATGGCGCTCGAGATGCCCGACATCGCCATCGGTCACGTGGAGACGCCGGTCGCGGAGACCGCGCTCGGCGTGAAGGGCGTGGGCGAGGCCGGCACGATTGGCGCGGCGGCGGCCGTGGGCAACGCCATCAACGACGCGCTCGAACCGCTCGGCGTGGAGATCCTCGAGCAGCCCTACACGCCGCAGCGCATCCTGCGCGCGCTGGGCCGGGTGGGCTAGCGGCCTCATGCGCATCGTCGGGGTGCGCGTTCGCGACGTGCCGGTGGGCGCCGCCATGCGCAATGCGGCGATCGGCTTTGACGCCATGACCGCCACCGCAGTCGTGCTCGCGACCGACAGCGGCCAGGTGGGCTATGCGTTCGACTCGATCGGGCGTTACGGCAAGAGCGCGCTCCTGCAGGCGCGGTTCATCCCGCGGCTGCTGAACGCGGCGCCGGCGGCGCTCCTCGACCGCGAGGGTGTGATCGATCCGCCCGCGGTGGCGCGCGCGGCGATGGCGAACGAGAAGCCCGGCGGCCATGGCGAGCGCCCCGGCGCGATCGGCCTGCTCGAGGCGGCGGCCTGGGACCTGCGCGCGAAGGCGAAAGGGGTGCCGGCGTGGCACGCCATTGCCGACTACTACGGCGTGCGCGAGGCGAGCGGCGCGATCGCCGTCTATGCGACCTGCGGCCACTTCCGCACCGACGACGTGCTCACCCTGGAGGTGGCGCAGGCGCTCGAGCGCGGCTACCGCTGCGTGAAGATCAAGCTGGGCGGCAGCATCGAGGCGGACCTGCTGCGCCTGGAGCGCGCCGCCGCGGCGCTGCCGGCCGCAGCCCAGTGGGCGGTCGACGTGAACTGCGCGCTCGCGCCCGAGCGGACCGCGGCGTGGCTCGACGCGCTCGAGCCCTTCAAGCTCGCCTGGATCGAGGAGCCGGTGCCGCCGCTCGATTTCGAGCGACTGCGAGCGTGCGCCGGGCTGACGGGCACGCCGCTCGCCAC